>JASHZW010000071.1 GCA_030042335.1 Nitrososphaerales archaeon | reverse complement strand
GGTGGTCTCCTCCTCATCCAGGGGTTTGAAGTTCCATCCCCGCGGGTTGCGCGTGAAGATCTGGAAGGTGGTGCACTCGAGCTGCAGCGCACGGTCTACTGCGAGGTCAATCGAGCCGGATATAGAAACATGGAAGCCGACCTGCGGCTCTTTCACGGCTAAAATAGGAAGGATGTGGGTTTAAGGCTACCGCCTCGAGCCCACTGCTTCTCGCCGGAGACTACTCGGTAGTGCTTTTGGTAGTCTTGGCGCGTCTCTTGGTCGATGTGCTCTTCTTCCTCGAAGAAGCCCTGCGCTTGGGGGTCGGGCTGGTCGCAGCTGCCGCGGCGGCCTCGACTGGAGAGGTGGATACCTCTGTCGGGACGTCAACTACGGGGGTTGACGACACTAGGGCTGCCTCGGTCGGGACGGCGGCGACGTCTGCCACCACCGGAGTCACCTCTGACGCTGTCAGGGACTCCGAAGGAGTGGGGGCGACGACGACCGGAGCCTCTACGGCCGCGACCTCTGGGGTCGGGTCCGCGTGGACGACCTCGGTCGGCGCGAAGGACTGGACGGGTGACGCCCCCGCTATACTGGCGGGTACGGCCCGTTGTCTGGGCTTGGCGGCGTAGACGACTACTGCGACGCCTACGCAAAGGGCGAAGAGCATGGTGAGAACCTGTTCGTACACCATTTCGCTTGCACCTGCGATGTGATGACGCGATAGCATCTTCTAATGGCGAGTCAAAGGTATTACACAATCCCATCAAAAGCCGAGGTAGACAACAAAGAACCTAGCCTCGCGCCAATAACTTTTATATTTCATCACAAGCCTAACATCTACTTCGTCTCTGGATTGACATACCCGCTGGAAAAGCTCTGTACGCAAATCTTCAAGTTCGATAGGAGGATACGCTACGCGAGCGTCCTCGATGACACGGGCCGGATTATCGCCGGCGGGATGAGGAAGGGGATAAGTTCGCTCGAGCCTGCGAG
The DNA here is from genome assembly GCA_030042335.1 of Nitrososphaerales archaeon. The sequence goes on along the minus strand of JASHZW010000071.1, from coordinate 2,758 downwards.
TGAGGACCTTAGGCTGATGGCCAACCTCACGATACAGATCGGGACGGACAAGACTTGGGACAGGTACTTCGGGATGATGCAGTTCAACTTCGTCAAGAGGGAGAAGGTGAACTTACTAACGTTCAACTTAGGGGAGAACTTCATGCTGATATCGACGGAACCGGACTTTGAGCTTCAGCTCGCCGGGAACCTCCGGGACACGGTGATGACTATCTACTCGACCGGGATGATCCCGGAGAGGACCCACTAGCCCTAAGACAGGTTGAGCTCTGGGAATTTGGCCTGCTGGACGCCGAGTTCCTTCTGGAGCGTCCTTATCCTGTTCGCGTACTCCAACATGTCCTTCTTCTCATCCTTGATTTTAGCGATCTTGTAGGCCCTCCAACACTTCTTCAGGGCGGCCCACGTCTGTCCCTTCGAGTACGACGTCGTTTGAGCACCCGATTTCCCGACCTCCGATTTTTTGTATTTAAGATTGATGCGGCGAATCGTCGATGGCGTAGCTGATTGGATTGCCTCGCGAGTCGTAGACCTTCACGCAGCTCGAGTCCTCGTAGGGGAATCCCGCTATCATCATCACCTTCCCCATCATGTGCAGCATATCTTGGTGTGACGGGACCGCATATCCCGAGGGATGGGAGTGCGCGACTCCAACGAAGCTGAGGTCCACTGGAACCATGTACCAGTTGAAGCTCGAGAAACTCTGACCATGTGTGGCCATCGGGGGGATGGCCACGCTGTCGATGTGCAGAACTCCCTTCTTGCTGCTCCCGCGGAGGAGCAGTATGCCCTCCCTAGGATGGGCTGCCTTGGAGTATGTCAGTACGCTATCGATTACTTCGCGTCTGACGACAACGCTCTTGACGGGCAACGCGGATTACGGGAGCGTCGCCGATACATAAAACGGCTTTGCATTCAGAGTCTTTTTGATAGAATGCTTTAAAATGACCCAGAAAGGCTCCTTCTCGAAACAAAAGGAGACTAGGAAATATGTTCGCACCCTCTGCTGGTTATGACAGGGCGATTACCATATTCTCGCCCGACGGAAGGCTGTATCAGGTTGAATATGCTCTCGAGACGGTGAGGCGCGGCAGCCTCGCGGTCGGAGTTAGAACGAACGAAGGCGTCGTGCTCGCGGTCGAGGAGAGAGGCAGGAAGCTTCAGAGCGGCTACTCGGTGGTCAAGATGTTCCAGATAGACGACCACATAGGCGCGGTCGGAGCGGGATACATCCCAGACGCGAGAATCCAGGTCGACAACGCCAGGGTCATCGCGCAGAGCAACAAGCTCGTCTACGAGGAACCCGTGGACATCGAGACGGTCGCCAAGAGGATAGCGGACCTGAACCAGCAGTACACCCAGTACGCCGGGGTCAGACCCTTCGGCGTGTCGCTCATCATCGCCGGCGTCGACGAGAACAGGGGACCGGTCGTCTACCTCACCGACCCGACCGGGGCGTATCTCAGCTTCGACGCCATAGCCATTGGGGCCGGCAGCGACCAGGTCAACGAATACCTTGAGAAGAACTACGACCCCAACATCAGTCTCGAGGACGGAATAACTCTCGCGATAGAATGCATCTATCTCGTCAGCGAGGACAAGCAGGGGACCGCGCACATCAAGACTGCGGTTGTCGAGACAGAGACGAAGATGATGCGCAGACTGACAGAAGACGAGATAGCCAAGCACGCCGCAGGCGCCAAGACCCGTAGCGACAAGCCGCCTGCGAAAGGCGCGTAACCGCGCGATGCAGGGTAATGAGCACCAAGTTCACAAACGTGCGTCTAACGATCGAGGGCGAAAGGTACGAGGTCCTTGTCTACCCTGACCCCGCGCTCAACTTCAAGATGGGAAAGCAGGTCGAGCCGAGCCAGGTCCTCGCCATAGACGAGGTCTTCTCGGATTCCTCCAAAGGCCTGCGCGCCTCTGCCGACAAACTCAAGAAGCACTTCAAGACAGAGGACCACGCCAAGGCTGCCTTGGAGGTTCTCAAGCGGGGTGAGCTCCAGCTCACGCAGGAACAGAGGTTACGACTGACCGAGGAGAAGAGGAGGCAGATCGTCAACATAATCTCGAAGAACTATGTCGACCCCAAGACGCACCTGCCGCATCCGCCGGTGAGAGTCGAACAGACGATGCAGGAGGCGAGAGTCTCGATAGACCCGTTCAAAGACGTGAACGAGCAGGCCAAAGCCGTCATCGAGCAGATCAGGACGATAATCCCGCTCAAATCCGAGAGGGTGAAGCTGGCGGTGCGTACACCCGCCCAGTATTCGGGACAGGCGATAGGAGTCCTCAAGGGATTCGGCGAGATACTTAAAGAGGAGTGGGGGCAGGACGGTGGACTGTCCGTAGTGCTAGAAGTACCGGCGGCTTCCCAGCCCAGCCTTCTTGACAGGTTGGGTGCCGTGACCAAGGGATCGGCACAGGTCACATTGGTGAAATGAGATGCCAGAGATAATCAGAAAGCAGGTAATCCCAGGAGACGTTATTGCCAGCGGCGACTATAGACCAGGTAGCTTCGTCGAACGCCGGGGGAACGAGCTCATCGCGCTGCGAGTTGGGCTCGCGGAGGTGGTGCGGAGTGACGTGAAGGTCATTCCACTGTCGGGTTCCTACGTTCCTCGCGTCGAGGACCAGGTCGTGGGCAAGGTTGTGAACACGACCGGCTATGGGTGGGAAATAGACATCAATTCTTGGTTCCTGGGGTATCTCCCGGCACAGTTCGTCTTTGGCCGTGACTTCTCCCCCGCGACAC
>JASHZW010000011.1 GCA_030042335.1 Nitrososphaerales archaeon | reverse complement strand
GGCCGACAAGCTGGCTCCCCTCGCCGCCCTGCTGAGGTCGAAGCTGATCGTATCGTCCACCCTGAACGGGCACGTGTAGCCAGAAGCATTCGCATAGAAGAGCATCATCTGGAGCCTCTCGTCGTAGGCCCGCGATCCGTCAATCCCTATCGCAAAGTGGTCGCCTTCTCCGAAGTATTCCCTGGCGAAGCCGTCGGCCGATTCCCTGTCGAGGGGCCTCGTCAGCTCGAGGAGGTCTTCCCGCCCGCGGAAAAGCGACATACGTCCCTCGAACCTAGCCACGAGATTTCTCGTCTGCTCTGACAGCTTCGCCGCTATCTCGCTGGACATCGTCATGCCTGCACAGTCTGCCGCTTCTTATAACCGACGACTTGCATCGCGAGCCGGACCGCCAGGCTCGCGCGCGGTCGCGACTTAGGACGTCAGGACCTGAGCGAGAAGCCTCTGCGAGACGTTCCCACCCGAGATGACGAAGACTATCCTGTTGCCCAGCCGTTCGATGTCGCGACCGGCAATGAGGGATGCTACGCTCGAGGCTGCCGATGGCTCCGGGAATACCCTCGCGTCCTTGATCAATGCCTTCATCCCAGCGAGTATCTCGTCGTCCGAGACCACGAAGGAACCATCGACGTACTTGGAGCATGCCTCGAAGGTCAGGTCTCCCAGCGCCGGCGCTATGAGCCCGTCTGCCACGGACTTGGGGTCAGGAATGGAGACGATCTTCTTCTCCTTCAGAGCCCTCTCCAGTTTCGGCGCCCCGACCGGTTCTGAGCCGAACACCTTCACCTTTGGCTTCCTCGACTTGACCGCCATCGCGATACCCGAAATCAAGCCGCCTCCTCCCACTGGTACGACCACGGAGTCGAAGTCGGAGAGCTGCTCGGATATCTCGAGCCCACACGTCCCCTGACCCGCGATGACCTTCTCGTCGTTGAAAGGGTGAATGAGGGCGGCTCCCGTCTCCTTCACCATCTGCATCGCCTTCGCTTCTCTCTCATTGTGGTACTTTCCGAACTTGATTATCTCCGCGCCATACTCAGCGATGGCATCCGCCTTCTCCTGGACCGGGTTCTCGGGGAGGATGACCGTACATTTCTTGCCAAAGGCCCTGGCACAGTAAGCGGTGGCCATCCCATGGTTGCCGGACGACACCGCGACGACGCTCTTCTCCTTCGTCTGGGAGACCTTGTTGTACGCGCCCCTTATCTTGAACACCCTGATGGGCTGGAAGCACTCGAGCTTCAGATAGACCTCCTTGCCGAGCCTCTTGGACAGGGCCGGGGAGTCTACGAGCGGGGTCCTCACCGCTACTCCCTCTATCGTCTTCCGAGCCGCTTCAATCTCGGAAACAGTCGGCAGCCTATTGTTCTCCAAAATCGAACACGACCGCACGGGAAGCGGGGGTTTTTAGTCTATGGGGCCGCCTGTTCCTGCAGGTATCCCTCGATCCCGACCGGCTTCCACTCGAAGAAAGTCTCCCTTCGCTCGAAACCAGCCCGTTCGATTAATGACCTGACCCTCTCCATCATCTGTTCAGCGCCGGCGCTCATCTGCGACGCGGGGACTCCCACCGCCTCCTCGAACATCTGTTTCGACCCGGCGTACCCCTGGAACCTGAGCGCGTTTGCGCTCACCGAGCCGACGCCCGCCTCCTTGAGTCTGACGAGGAGGTCCTGCACGTCGATATCCATCATACCGGGGATGAGGGGTGCCATCGATACCCACGTCTTTATCCCCGCCTTCCCGAGCGCTCGCATCGTCTCTATCCTCCTCGCCACCGGGACCACCCCGGGCTCGTAGACCCTGCTCTGTATCGACGATATCGAGAAGCCCACCCTGACCCACGACAACCCCTTAAGCAGCTGAATGTCCCTGAGCACCAGCGGGGACCTCGTGAGGATTATGACGGGGAAGTCGTGCCTGACGAGAGCCTCCAGCGCCCTCCCGGTCACCCTGTATCTCGCCTCCGCCGGCTGGTAGGGGTCGCTAGCGCTGCTCAGGAACACTATCCCCTTCCGTGACCTTCTAAGCTCCCGCTCGAGCACCTCCGCGGCGTTGACCTTGACGTCGACGAAGGTTCCCCACTTTCTCTCGTCATGTATCAGAGATGGAGCGTAGCAGTAGACGCAGCCATGGCTGCAACCCCGGTAGAAGTTCGCGGTATACTCCCGCGTGCCATACATCTCATGAAGGACGGTCTTGCAGCCGACCTCCCTGAAAGACAGGTTCTGCAACGATTGAGAGCTTCAGAGAGTAGTTAAGCCCACACGAAACGCGCTATTCTTCTTCCTCTTCCGATTCGGAGTCGGAGTCCTCCGGGACGTCGATGACAATCTCCTCCTCGACGACCTTGTCCCCCTTCTCGGTGAGCATCTGGTCCACGGGGTACCAGTGGCTCTTTCCGTCCAGTCCCACGACCTCCACCTCGGCGTAGCCCACCAGCGTCCTTCCGGTCAGCATGCCGTTCGTCGCCTTATCCGCCGAGATCTTCTTCACCTCGACACCCTCCTCGCCGAAGACGGCTTCCCTCGACGCGTTGATCTTCACCTTGAGTCCTTTGGTCGGCTTGACGTCCATGGGCTGACGCGTCGCGATAGATTTTCGGGAGCTTAAGAATTATTCGCAAGCGATTGGAGCTCGCGCATCATCTTCGCGGTCTCGCTAACCAGGTCTTCGAGGCCAGCAGGTTCCCTCCTTTTCATCACGAAGGAGGCGCCCACCATGGCCACCCCGGGGACGAGGCTTATCGGGTCAGGGGTGAGAATCAGGAGCACGCCGGTCTTCCTCAGCGAACCGGCGACTTTCGGCGGCTTCACAACGTCCCTGAGGCGCTTTGTCGTGGCTGGATCCGCGATTGCGGTAGCGACCCCTATCTTGTCGCGACAAGTCCGTGCGTACGCGTCGATGACAGCCTTCGCTAGCTTGGTTTCTCCTGCCACGGAGATGCCGCCGCGGCGCGGCAGTTAATTGCCGAGGGTCAACACGCGTTGCCATTCCACTAGAAAGTCCGCGCAAGAGCGGCCGTGCCGACTAGCCTTTAAGTCACGGCTCTCAAATCACGTCGATGGTCCGACTCAGCGAATCGCAGATAAGATCCGCACTCGCCAGATTGAACGGCTGGGAAAGGGACGGCGACTTCATTCGTAAGTCTTTCAAGTTCAAGAAGTTCATGGACGGGATCGGCTTCGTGGACAAGGTCGCCCTGATAGCGGAGGGACTCGACCATCATCCCGACATCCACATCGTCTGGACCACCGTGACCCTGCAGATTCAGACCCATGACGAAGGCGGCCTCACCTCCCTGGACTTCGAACTCGCCGCGGAGATCGACAGGAGCCTCGGAAGCAAGTCCAGGGCTCGAAAGAGCTGATGCGAACTCCCAGTCTCGGCTCTCAAACCCATCCGAATTTTTTATATACAACTCGAAGTTGTATAGCCGGCGTGGTGTTATAGGACAATATGTCTACAACCGCTATTCCGGCTGTCACTTCTGGCGGTACTCCCGTTCTCATCCTGAAGGAAGGGAGCAGCCAGGCGAAGGGCAAGGAAGCTCAGAGGAACAACATCCAGGCTGCAAAGCTGATCTCCGAGATCGTGAGGAGCTCGGTCGGTCCCCGTGGCATGGACAAGATGCTCGTCGACTCGCTCGGTGATGTAACCATCACCAACGACGGAGCGACCATGCTCAAGGAGATCGATGTCCAGCATCCCGCTGCCAAGATGCTCGTGGAGGTATCCAAGGCCACCGACAACGAGGTGGGTGATGGAACCACGTCAGCAGTAATCCTCGCGGGTGCTCTGCTCGAGAAGGCAGAGGAGCTAATCGACAAGGGTGTCCATCCGACGATCATCGTCGAGGGGTACAACAAGGCCGCACGCAAGGCGGTCGAGTTCCTGGACGAGTTCGCCGAGAAGGTAGGTCCGACCAACAAGGAATGGCTCGTCAAGATTGCAAGGACCAGCATGCAAACCAAGCTCGTCTCGCGCGAGGCGCAGGAGCTCGCCGAGCTGGTCGTCGCAGCTGCCCTGCAGGTGGCCGAGAAGCGCGGCGACTCGTACAAAGTCGATATCGGCACTATCAAGGTGGAGAAGAAGCCGGGTGGCTCGCTAAAAGAGACCAAGCTCGTCAAAGGTTTCGTCCTCGACAAGGAGGTCGTCCACTCGGGCATGCCGAAAAGGATCGAGAACGCCAAGATAGCACTCGTCAACGCCGCATTCGAGATAGAGAAGACTGAGTTCGACGCAAAGCTGAACATCAGCGACCCGTCGATGATGAAGAAGTTCCTCGACGAAGAGACCAGGATGCTGAAGGACATGGCCGACAAGGTCACCTCCGTTGGCGCGAACGTGCTCATATGCCAGAAGGGCATCGATGACATCGCACAGCACTACCTCGCCAAGGCCGGTGTCCTCGCGGTGAGGCGTGTCAAGGAGAGCGACATGACCAACCTTGCCAAGGCGACAGGCGCCAGGATCGCCAACAACTTCGAGGACCTGACCGATAAGGACCTCGGCAACGCCCAGCTCGTAGAGGAGCGCAAGGTGGAGCAGGACAAGTGGCTCTTCATCGAGGGCGCCAAGAACCCCAAGGCCGTCACAATCCTCATCAGGGGAGGCACCCAGAGGATAGTCGACGAAGCCGAGCGCTCGCTCCACGACGCACTCATGGTGACCAAGGACGTCATCGAGACGCCAGCCATCGTGGCCGGAGGTGGTGCGCCAGAGGCGGAGATGGCTACCGAGGTACTGAAGTGGACCGATAAGCTCACTGGGAGGGAGCAGCTCGCGGCTCAGAAGTTCGCCGAGGCGCTCGAGACGATCCCGATCGCGCTCGCCACCAACGCAGGACTCGACCCAATCGACACCATGGTGGAGCTCAGGTCGAAGCATGCCGAGGGCGGCAAGTGGTTCGGAGTCGAGGCGAAGGAGGGCAAGGTCAAGGACATGTACAAGGAGCAGGTCATCGAACCGCTGGCAGTCAAGAGCCAGATAATCAGGTCGGCGACAGAGGCAGCCAACATGATCCTGCGCATCGACGACGTCATAGCATCTGGCAAGTCCAAGGGCCCGTCAGGCCCACCTCCGGGTGCCGGCGGCGGAATGGGCGACTTCGAGTAGGACTCCCTGATCCCACGTTCGTGGGATCACCTGTCTTCTTTTTCTTCTTCAGCGCCGCCCGCGTATTTTCCTTTCTTCATAAGCGGCGTGACGACCGCGCCGACCAGCCCGAGCACGGCGAGTATGGTAAACGCGAGGCTCATCCTTGCGTAGCCGTTCCCTATCACCAACTGCGTTATCGCAGGCCCTATCACGTTACCTCCCATCAGGCCCAGACCCCAGACCAGCCCGTTCGCCGTGGTCCACGATGACTGTGGAACATAATCAGAGGTGAGGCTGAGCAGCGTCGGGAAGGTGCTGTAGCTGAAGAACCCGAACAACGTGATGAAGACGATCGCGGTGTATCCCTGGGTTGCTATGTACCCGAGCACCGCCAGCCCTGCCCCGGCCGAACTCACCCCAAGGACGTACCTCTTGTCGAGCCTCTCGACGAGGACGCCGAAGAAAAGCTGACCAGGGATGGCCCCGAGATAGGTCGCGGCTATGGTCAGACCAAGTATCGAACCGACGCCCTCGTTCCTCACGAAAGTGATGTAGGTCGGGAGCCACACGGACACGCCTGTGTTCGCGGCAGACCTGATCGCGGTTACGGCCGTGAGAACAATTAGGCTCCTCGTAAGGACCCCCCGGATGCTAGCCGGCCTGCTTTGAGGACCTGTCTGCGGCCTTCTGTACGCGCTCAGGCCAAACCAGATTGCCACCGCTGCACCGACCGTGCAGACCGACATCAGCGCGAGGGTGTCCCGCTGTGAGATGAGGAGCGCGATGGCGAAGAAGAGAGGCGGGAAGATGGTCGAGCCCAGGACCCCCGCCGAACCGTTAACCCCCATTGCCTTCCCCCGGCTGCTCAGCCCGAACGAGGTCTGGACTATGGATGCCGCTATGGGGTGGTAGAACGCGCTTCCGAACCCGGCCACGACTGCCACGCAGGCCACTGCGAAGTACAGCAATCCTCCATTGGGAAACCCCAGGGCGAAGTCGAAGCCGAGGTACGAGAGCGAGAGTATCGCGATACCGCTGGCCATCATCCTCCCCTGCGAGCTGCTCCTGCTGGCCAGATGTCCGATGAAGAAGTTGAGAAGCGCCGAGGAGGAGTAGAACGAGACCGAGATGAGCGTGACGATGACCGGAGGCGTCTGCTTCTGGTTCTCGATTACGTCCGCTATCAGCGGGATGAACATGACCCAGCCGTCGTTCACGAGATGGCCGAGGGACGTGAACGCGAGGGCGCGCCATCTGCTGACCCCCGGGGTGCTTTGCAATCCAGCAACCGCAGAGCCTGCACGGGTTAAGGTTGCCAGCCGCCTACTGGGTCTTCCAGCGGCCCGCGTAGGCCAGGACGTCTATCTGCGAACGGACCACGTCGTCCCTCTTGAGCTGGCGCGAATCGACGAACCTCAGCTCGCGCCAGACGTCGCTCTTCGGCACCGTCTCCCTCTCGCCGAGGAAGATGAACCCGATGTCCCAGTGGTTCTCCTTCCCTGAGGTGTCGACGAAAGTGAGCGGTCCGGACACCTTCATCCCCTGCACGTGGAGCTGCTCCCTGAGTATCCTCCTCGCCGCCCCCTCCGGCGTCTCGTACAGCATCAGGTGCGAAGAGGGGAGCATCCAGCCGCTGCTGTGCCTCTCGACCCTCTTCGCATCGAGCGCTCCGATGTGGTCCCAGTTCCCCTTGCGGTCTATCTTCCCCATGAGAATGCTCTCGGGGTCTTCGCGCTTTGAGATGATCAGGAACGCGGATATACACATGCCTCCCTCGGGCATCTTCCTCATCCTCGGCGGGGTGGCTGTCTTGCTGAAAGCGGCGAATCTTCTCTCGGTGGCCATCACGGGTTCTTCTCTATGTAGTGCATGATCCCCATCACGTTCGTCCTGACGGATATGACAGCGTACGCCGGCAAACGATTTTCCGGTACACCCGACTCTCGCGAGATCACGCCCTTCAGCTCTCCGACCATCTGGTCCTGGGACATCCCTTTCTGCTTCATCCCCCTCACGAGCGAGACCCATTCGTTTGTCTTGCTCTTCGTCCCCGCCAGGACTTCCTTCACATCGCTCCTCGCGCCGAAGTGTGGAGCAAGGAGGACCCTCGAGTCCATCTGGCTCAGCCTCTCCGCGGTCCTTCCAAGCTCCGCGGGGTCGAGGCTCGGAGGCGGGGTAGTCGGTATCAGTATTCCCAGCGACGGGTAGACTATACCCGCGGCGTCGGCCGAAATCAAGACCTTCTCCTCTTCGACATAGACCGAGACCTGATGTGGCGCGTGCCCCGGGGCGTGGACGACGGTAAGGGAAATGCCTCCGAGGTCGATGTGCATCTCTTCGGTGACGGCCGTGATCCTGTCGGGCTGGATTCCCTTCGGTGTCCCGTATGTCCGTATCATCGCCTCCCCGAAGACGCTGGTCGCGCTCTGCACCAGACGCGTGGGGTCCACGAGGTGCTTAACGCCCTTCTCCTGGGCGATGAGTTTGGCCTTGGGCATGCTGTCGAGAAGATGTCCCGCGGCTCCCGCGTGGTCGAGATGGACGTGCGTGGGAATGACGTAGTCTATGTCCGCAGGGTTCACATTCAGCTCCGTGAGCGCATGCAGCACCGTCCCGGCAGAGGTCGCGTAGCCGCAGTCCACCAGCGCAATCTTCGAGCCCTTCACGAGGTAGGCGGCGACGGTGTTCTTCTCCCCGAGGGCCAGCGTATCTATGAGATAAACCCGGTCCGATATCTTCGAGGTCGCCATAGGCGCCTCAGCCCATGTCGGGGGTTCTTTTTTCTTCTCCGGAACGCGCTCTCCTAGCACGGAAGGAACTTGTCGACGCGTTCTCTGAGCTGGATTGCCGCGACCGCCCAGTCGCCGTCGCAAACGTTGTTCAGGTACTGGTCGTTCTCGAACTCGAGCGAGAGGAAACCGGAGTAGCCTATCCCCTTGAGTGCTAAGAAGAAGGACTTCCAGTCGATGACCCCCTCGCCCAGGAACGGGAAGGAGAATGTCTCGCCGAAGACACCCGGCTTTCCGAAAGCGTCCTTGACATGGACGTGCTTCACCCTGTCCCCGAGCTGCTTCACGGTCCACGCGGTGTCGTTGGCGTAGAGCGCTAGGTGCGAAGGGTCGATGTTGACTCCCAGGTGCTTCGACTCGAAGTGCCCCAGCAGCTCCCTCACGGTGTAGTAGTCGTGCACGAGCATCCCGAAGACCGGTTCTACCGTGACCACGACGTCCGCCTTCTCGGCGGTCTCCACGACTGGTGAGAGAGAATCCAGCACCGATGCCCACGCGTCACCCTCCGACACGTCCCTGCCGACCTTGGCGGCTCCGGGATTCCACGTCATGGGTCCCGTGAAGACGTTCATCACGGGCACCGAGAGTTCACCCGCGGCTGCGACCATCTCGTTCAGCAGTGCGACGCTCTTCGCGTGCGCTGCGACGTCCCCGCTGACGAGGTCCTGCCAGCACATTATGTCGGAGACCTCCAGTCCCGCCTTCCTCGTCTTGGCTACCAGCCGCCTCACGTCCCGCGCGTTGTCGAAATGCTGGCCGAGCATCCACTCCACCCCGTCGTACCCGGCCTTCCGCAGGACCCGGATTGCCTGTCCGGGCTCCGGCGACTTCCAGTGACCGGGCGACGTCATGTAGTAGGGTACAAATGACACCCTCCATCCTGCGCGCCGCGGCATCTCAGAGCGAACCTCCTATCTCCTTCGCCACGGTC
>JASHZW010000070.1 GCA_030042335.1 Nitrososphaerales archaeon | reverse complement strand
GGCCGCGGGTAACGCCCCAGACGAAGTCCAGGAGTTGGTGATGACGCTCACGTTCTGGAGCTTCGCGATGGCGCCCGACGTGTCGAAGCCGCCGTCCGGGCTGAAGTCGGTGGTCGAAGGACTCAGGATGTCCGCGAACGCGGTGTCGATCGCGGTCTGCGTGTTCGAACCGCCGAACACCTGGAAGACGTTCGCCCCCGGCGCCAGCGAGCCGAGCATATCTACATCGAGCGTGTTCTCCGCCTCGGCTCCCCCATCGTCGCACGACGCGGAGTATCCCTGCGACCCGGTAGGATACCCGTAGGTGTACTCCTCTTCGCCGAGCGAGTAGGCGGTCGGCATCGGTTCCCCCGACGGAATGGAGTAGTTCCAATACGAGGTCACGTCGGGCAGGAAGAAGTCCCATGCCGAGGTTCCGCTCGCGAACTGCGAGCAGAAGTCGTTGTACAGCCCGTCGGAGCCGCAGGTGCCCGAGTCACTCGTGCAGACTGGGTCCGACCACAGGATGGCGGCGACGCTGGCGTTGACCGGAAAGCCGTACTTCTCGAACAGCCCGGTTTCGTTGTACGTCACCTGAAGGTCGGGGGCCTGGACGAAGTCCCCGCAGAAGTTCGTGTCGCACGTTCCGGACTCATCGCTCAGGTTTCGGTTCACCGGTTGGTCGTAGGTCGCCGCGAATCCGTTGGCTGAGATCGTCGTGCTGGCGAACGGATTCTGCGTCGCGCCCGGCGCATCCAATGACGAGGCCGGACGCGCGAGAGAGGGCGACCCCTCGCTCGATCTCGCTGCTTGGACCGTGTCCTCGGCTCCCGCCGAGGCGAGATCGACGTCCGATACCAAGGGGGCAGCGTGGAGCAGATACTGGGAGTAGTCGCTTAGGCCCTCGACATCCTCGATGTACGGTACGACGGGCCCCGGAAGCAGGGGGGCGCTGTTCGGTGCAAAGAACGACGCCCCGGTGTCGGTATCGTAGACTCCAATCGTCGTCTGGAAGATCTCATCGGCCAGGGAAGGACTGGCCTCGAATGAGACTGACAATCGGTCCCCGTAGGTCGTTAGCTGCTGGACATCGAATGAGCCGAAGTACCGGACCAGCGACTCGTAGACTCCCGGAGGAGCCCCGAACTCGGTGTCAAAGGCGGCCGCGGACAGGTAACGGTGGTACTGGGGCGACGCGGGATTGGACAGTTCACTGAGTAAAGCGGCCAGTCGACTGGAGTTTGAGAATTCCAGGCTGACGAGGATACTGAGCTCGGGCGGAAGAGCCCGGGAGCCTGCTGATGCTGAGGGCGGCAGGGACGTCGCGCCGGGAAGGTCGAATCCGGGCTCCGAGTACGGAGCTGGGATGCCGGCGGCGGCCCGCAGAGCAGCTACGCTCCACCCAGGAACGACCTGAAGAGGCGCCTGAGAAGAGCCGGCCCCGAGGAGAGGCGATGGACCGACTACCGCGAGCGTCGTCCCCTCGTGGACTCCGGCGCCCGTAGCCAGGGCGCCCAACGCCGTAATCGCAGCCAAGAGGAGCGCTCGGGACGCAGGCCGCCGCTGCAGTAGCCACCCAGGGGCGCGCATGAACGGCTCACTGCCGAGCCGCAGCGCCACAGATAAACCCAGTTCCCAAGGAGGGTGCCGTCGCTACACAACCCGTTCAACGGGCCGACGCCCGCCCGACCCGCCTTTCCGATGTCCTGCCACGGCAGGGTGCGGCTCGAGACCGGGCGCTAGAGGACGTACGCCTGGCCGGTCGGTCCCTGAATGCCCGTTTCCTGAGAGGCCCCGGCGACTACGGTGCCTCCGGGTCCGATGCCCACCGCCCTGCCGAGCGCACCGTTGGACTGCGCCCAGGGGCTGAAGTAGCGGTCCTCGAGGAGCCCGCTCGAGCTGAACACGTACACATCCCCTCCGCGAACGTACCCATCTCCGTACTCGCCATCGGCACCCACCACAACAGTTCCCCCGTTGGTAGAGACAGAGTAGCCGAAGCCCCCATACTCGGTCTGGTTCGTGCTGTAGAGGATCGCCGTTAGCGCGGCCGACACCGCATTGAACAGGTAGGCATGCCCTACGTCCATCACTCCGGTCGCGTTCACCTCGTCCGGAGCCCCCACGACTGCCGTCGTACCGGAAAGGGCGACGGACCAGCCGAACTCCGCCCCCGCCTGGCGGTTCGGGTCGGTCAGAGCGACGCCCGTGTAGCCGCTGTGGCCAAGCGTAAAGACATAGGCGTTCCCCGAGTCCGTCTCGCCGGAGGCGTTCTCGAACGGAGCCCCGACAATCGCCGTGGTACCGCTTACCGCAACCGCTTTGCCGAAGTCGGCCCCGGCATGGGGGGAGAGGCTGTTGAACGCCGCGATCTGCTGGCCGTTGGTTGCGTTGAAAAGGTAGGCAGCCCCCGCGCCGCTGGGTTCGGAGCTCGGAGTTTCCCCGGGGGCTCCGACGGCGACCGTAGTACCGCTGATGGAGACTGACCAGCCGAACCCACCGCCCCCTTGGCCGTTGTGGCTCGTTATCGTCCGAAGGTAGGCGCCCGTGGTCGCGTTGAACACGTAGACGTTCCCCGATTCGCCGGGGCCGGTCCCGTTCGCCTCCTCATCGGGGGCGCCAACAACAGCGTAGGAGCTGTCGATGGCGACCGATTCCCCGAAGGTGCCGTCATAGGTCGGGTGCCCGTCGGCGAGCGGTACAATCGCCCCCGTGCCGGTGTTGATCAAGAAAGCCTGACCGTTCGGAAGGTCGATCGACGCGCCCGCGTAGGGAGCCCCCACGATCAGGACTCCGTTGGAGATCGCGACCGCAGCGCCGAAATTCCCGTACGTGCCCCCCGAGCCCACGGTCGGCGTCG
>JASHZW010000069.1 GCA_030042335.1 Nitrososphaerales archaeon | reverse complement strand
TTACCTCCGGTGAGAATTACCGGTTCGGAGTAGAAGTAACCCGGGTCGGGGATCAAAGCCTCGTAGCCTCTGCCGGCCACCGACGCGAACGACGCGAAGACGCTCATCTTCGCCGTTACGAAAATCGCGTTCTCAAGGGTTGCATTGATCTTGTTCTTCTTCGTCACCTTCCTCACGACCGCCTCGCGCACGTCGGGCGTTCCGTACGAGTAGACGTAGTGGGTGTCTCCCGCGAGCATCGACTGGTACGCGGCCTCGATGATCTCCTTCGGCGTGTCGAATGAAGGGTCGCCGGGTGCGAGCGATATTACGGGTTCGCCTCTTCCTCTCATCTGGAGGACGAGGTTCACCATCTCGAGCGATGCGGATTCCTTGAGGTCGTCTAGAAACACAATCGGCCGCCGCGGGATGCCGAATCTTAAACGTTGATTCTATGCGCCGGCCGGCAACCCTTCTCCCCTGATGTCGCAAGCGCCCTTCAGGCACTCTGTCATTACCTGCACTCCCTGACCGACACCCGTGGGTCCCGGGTATCCGACAGATCTGTGCCGAAGCCGCAGCCTGTCTAGTCCACGATAACCTTCCTCCACCAGGACCTCATTGGCACCGTCCCATAGGAACCGTGGATAGTCGATCGCCTTGTCGACGTCCATCCCGTAATCGATGATATTCGTCGCGAAGAGGGCGTGCTGCTGCGGCCTGTAGTCCCCTCCGCTCGCCCCCACGGCCACATACGGTTTCCCGTCTCTGGATAGGATGAGAGCGGAGAGCGTGTGAAGGGGTCTCTTCCGTGGCCCGAGTTTGTTCGGTCCCTCCATCCTGAATGCCGAACCCCTGTTGTTCATGAAGAAGCCTCCCTCCTCGACGAACACCCTCGAGCCGAAGTTGTGGAAGATGCTCTGTATGCAGGACAGAACATTCCCCTCCCCATCTGCGACGGCAAAGTATGTCGTGTCGGCCCTGTCTATCTTCTTCTGAACAGGCTCGACCCGCTTCGACCTCAAGAATTTGCCCAGCTCGAATGCGGCGAACCTTGGGTCGCCGACGTACTTGTCCCTCGCCGCATATGCTGCCTTCGCAGCTTCCACCATGACCTTGACCCTCTCAGCCGAATTCGGCTTGAGGGACGTCATGTTGTGCTCCTCGAGGAGCCGCAGCATCAACAGGCTCGTGGCGCCCATGCTGTTGGGAGGAACCTCGAAAACATCCGTCCCTCTGTAGTCCATCTGCAGCGGCTCGCACCATTCCGGCGAGTACTCGGCGAGGTCGTCCTCGTCGACTTCGAAGCCTCCGGCGGACATCACCTCTCTGATGCCCGCGCCTGCGCGGCCAGAGTAGAACTCCTCCGCCCCGCCCTCGGAGATGTCCCTCAGAGTGCGTGCGAGCTGGGGTTGTTTCACCACGCTTCCGACCAAGGGCACGTCTTCTGACGACATGAACGTCTTCCTGGCCGCGGGCGAGATTTCACTGCCGAATCTGCCCAGCGCACCGACCAAACCAGGGCCGAGCGCGAATCCCTCCTCGGCCAGTTCTATTGCCCTCCCCATACAGTCGTCGAGTCCCAGCCGTCCATATCTCTTCTGGACTTCGCAGATGCCGGCAACGTATCCAGGCACGACGACACTCGCGTATCCGAACGTGGGCACCACCGACCATCCCTTCTCCTTCATCAGCTCAGGGGTGACGCTGGAAGGCGACCAGCCGCTCGCATTCAGGCATTTCACTCCGCCCTTCGAGTCGTGGAACAGACCGAAGAAATCTCCTCCGAGCCCGCTCAGCTGCGGCTGCACGACGGACAGGACGAAGCTCGCTGAGACCGCCGCGTCGTAGGCGTTCCCTCCGTCCTCGAACGTCCTGAGAGCCGCCGTTGACGCGAGCGGGTGTTCCGTCGCGATGACCAAGCCGGTTCCAAGGAGAGTCTTGCCCGTCAACGTCGCGCGTTGATGCAGCCCGGAAATAAAGGCCGTGCATCGCCAATCCTTAAATGAAAATCGCCGATGCGTCAGGTTCTTGGGCTCCAGCGCGAGGTCGCAGTTTCTCGTCTTTTACCTGGTCTATACCATCACGCGCGGTATCGCCCAGCTGCTCCTGCCCATCTACTTCCTCTCCGTCGGAATTTCGCTGCTTGGTACGGGTCTCGCCGTGGGCGTCTACGGCGTGGGGTTGCTGGTCTTCGAGGTACTGTGGGGGTTCGTTCTTGACCGCGTGGGACCGCGATGGCTGATCTTTGGCACAATCGTCGGCACCGCCGGTTCCTACTTCGCGCTGCCTTTCGTTACGACGCTCGCAGGTGCTTTTGCGGTGGAGTTCGTCATCGGGGCTTCCGCGCCGATCATGACCCTCGTTGCCAGGTCGAACGTCGTGAGGGGCGGAGAGTCGGGTTCCTGGGCCGGCGGCTTCGGGCTGCTGGGTTCGACTTACTCCATAGCGCAGCTCGCCGGATATCTCCTGGGCAGCCTCATCGCTCCTTCGATAGGCCTCGCGGACAGCTTCTACGCGGCGGGCCTTGTGTGCATCAGCGTCTACGTGTACCACCTGCGGACCGCGCAGCCGCAGCCGCAGCAGCTGCCGCACGCAGCGCGGCCCATGGTGGCGGATCTGTCGAAGGACCCTCCAAAGGACTCGCCGGAGCAGCCGCGGCTCGACTGGCGCGGCTTCCCGCTCCTGTGTCTAGTTGCCGTCCCCACGTTCATAGCCCTGTCGTTTCTGACAAACTACTACCAGGCGCCCCTAGTCAAGCCTCCCATCTCAGCCCCCAAGTTCGAGGCCGGGATCGCGGTCTCCATGTTCTGGCTTTCGACCGCGATATTCCAACCCCTCATCGCCCGGAGGGCGGCCGGAAACACAAGGAAGTGGATCGGCGTTGCAATGCTGGCCGGGTTCGGCGTCTTTGCGCTGATGACCCAGCTCTACAACATCTGGGAGATCGCCGGTGCAGTCTTCCTCGCAGGGATCTGTTACTCGTCGATCAGCCCGCTCTCGCTCTCGGTGCTGATGGTGGACATTCCACGAAGGTATGCAGGGACGGCGATTGGCGTCTACGGGTCAGCTGAGGATGTGGGGGTGATACTGGGTCCCGTCCTCGGCAGCGCCGCGCTGGTCGAGTTCGGGCTCGCCAAGGCATACCTGACGCTGGGTGCGACCTTCCTCCTCGTCCTCATCCCCTATGCCGTGGCAATGCGGAGCTTCGCGACCAAGCCGAACAGATAAATCGCCTCGCTCTGCCCTGCCCCGCAATGAAGAGAATCGGGTTCATCGGGCTAGGAATAATGGGCAAACCAATGTCACTGAATCTTTTGAAGGCAGGCTATCCGGTCACGGTCTACAACAGGAGCCGACCTTCCGTGGACGCGGTCGTCGCGGCAGGGGCGAAGGGCGCCTCCTCTCCGAAGGAGGTCGCGCAGAACTCGGACGTGGTGATAACCATAGTGACCGACACGCCCGATGTGCAGCAGGTGGTCCTTGGACCGGACGGCGTCATCGAGGGGGCAAGGAAGGGACTCGTCCTCATAGACATGAGCACCATCTCACCCAAGGTCACCCGGACCATCTCCTCCCAGCTAGCCAAGGTGGGAGCGACGATGCTGGATGCACCCGTCAGTGGCGGAGACAAGGGAGCTAGAGAAGCCACCCTAACGATCATGGTCGGAGGGCCAGAGGATACCTTCAACGACTGCCTGCCCATCCTCCAGGCGATGGGGAAGAAGGTCGTGAGGATGGGCGAGAGCGGCGCAGGACAGCTCACCAAGCTGGCGAATCAGATTTTGGTGATGGGCAACATAATGGGGGTCTGCGAGTGTCTCGTCTTTGCGAAGAAGGCGGGTCTCGACCAGAAGAGAGTGATCGACTCGCTCTCGGCTGGGGCCGCTTCGTCGTGGAGCCTCATCAACCTCGGCCCCAGAGCCGTCGATGGTGACTTCGCCCCCGGCTTCAAGATCAAGCTACTGCAGAAGGACCTCAAGCTGGTCCTAGCGAGC
>JASHZW010000068.1 GCA_030042335.1 Nitrososphaerales archaeon | reverse complement strand
CTCAGCTCGAAGACGCCGGTGTACGTCACCGAGTGGTAAAAGTCAAAGTAGAAGAACGGGAGGATGGCGAGGCCCGCGTAGAGGAAGTACCGGTGGAGGTTCCAGAACTGGAAGACGGCGTTCCGCTCTCCGGTATACGGCTCCGTGTGCACCTCATCCCTCTCCGACCTCTTGCAGCCCAGAGGGTGGTTGAAGATGTGCCTGTGGTAGTCCTTCCTGTAGGCGTAGCAGCTCAGGCGGAAGAGGGTCGGGATCGGGAGTATCAGGACGGTGGGGCTGTAGAGCGGGTCGATGTACCCGTTGAGCTCCGGAACGGGGTAGAGCAGCGCAAGGGTGCCACCCGCAGCGAGCAGGACGATGAAGGACCAGAACCTCCAGTTCAGCTCTATGAGCTCGTACGGGAACAGGTATTTTCTGCTCATCCGCTCGCCGGCCGTTGTGAAGCCCGAGCGGGTCGCTAATTAAGCGTGAACCCTCGGCTCAGTGGTCGACCGTGTCGGTCATGCTCGCGCCCAGATATTCGTAAACCCCGCTCTTCAGGACCTTCATCGAGAGCAGCGCGCACTTGATCCGCGCCGGTCCCAGGTCCGAGGTCCCGAGCATCTTCAGGATGTCCTGCTTGGAGAGCTCCTTGACCCACTCCAGGGGCTTGCCCTTGGCAAGTTCCGTGAGCATCGACGCGGACGCCTGGCTGATGGCGCAACCCTTACCTAGGAACTTGATGTCCTCGATCTTGTTGTCGGGGGAGACCTTGATCTGGATCTCCACCTCATCGCCGCACAGAGGATTTGAGTCCCTGGCGTCGATGTCGTGAGGGTCAAGCTTCCCGAAGTTCCTCGGGTTCCTGTAGTAGTCGAGTATCAGTTCCCTGTAGATGTCGCTGCTGCTCAAATGCAGAATATCCTCCTTGCTTTGGACAGAGCATCCATCAGTGCATCGACCTCTTCCCTCGTGTTGTAGACGTAGAAGCTCGCCCTCGTCGCAGCCGGTATGCCCAGCGACTCCATCAGGGGCTGGGCGCAGTGATGACCGGACCTTACCGCGACGCCTTCTTCATCGAGGATCGAGGCGATGTCGTGCGGATGTATGTCACCGAGGTTGAACGAAATCACGCCGCCGCGTTCCGACGGGTCAACTGGACCGTAGATGGTTATTCCCGGCGCGTCCATCATCCGCGACATAGCGTAGGAGACCAGGTCCTTCTCATGCGCCCTCACACTGTCCATTCCAAGCGCCTGAAGGTAATCGACGGCAGCGCTCAGGCCCACGACTCCCTCGACGTTCTGCGTACCGGCTTCGAACTTGTAGGGAAGGTCGTTCCACGTGGAGCCTGTGGTGTGGACCTCTTTGATCATGTCGCCGCCGCTCTTGAACGGCTGCATCTTTTCGAGTTTTTCCTTCCTCCCGTAGAGTATTCCGCTACCCATTGGCCCGAGCATCTTGTGTCCGGAGAAGGCCAAGAAGTCGCAACCCATCTTCTTCACATCGACCGCCATGTGCGGAACCGACTGCGCGGCGTCGACTACGGTGGTGGCACCAGCCTCACGGGCCATCGCGCAGAGCTCCACCGTGTCGTTGATGGTCCCGAGGACGTTAGAGCACTGGGTGAAGGCGACGAGCGCGGGGGACTCCTCCATCAGCTCGTGGAAGTGCCCCATGTCGAGTTTGCCGTCTTCCGTCAGCTTAACGAACTCTATGCGTGCGCCCTTCTCCGCAGCGAGGAGCTGCCACGGCACTACGTTACTGTGGTGCTCCATCATGGTAAGGACCATGAGGTCGCCTTCCTCGATGTTGGGACCGCCCCACCCATAGCGCACGAGGTTCAGCGATTCCGTCGCTCCGCTTGTGAATATCACTTCGTCAAAGTCCGTAGCTCCTATGAACGCCCCTATCTTCCGCCTAGAGTCGTCGTAGACCTCCGTCGCCTCTATGCTTAGCTGGTGGACGCCCCGGTGAGGATTAGCGTTGTGCCTCGTGTAGTAGTTTCCTATTGCCTCGACCACCGACCGCGGCTTCTGCGTGGTTGCGGCGTTGTCAAGATAGATGAGCTTCTTTCCGTGGACCTTCTTCTTCAGGATGGGGAAGTCGGCTCTGACGCGCTCTACATCGAGCGGCTGCGACCTCAACAAAGATGACCACCCATCGACTAGACCTCTACGAAAACCGTCTCTCCGTCTATTTTAACGTTAAACACCTTGAGCGGTTCTGTAGCGGGTGGGTTGTAGACCTGCCCTGTCCTGAGGTCGAACTGGGAGAGGTGAAGGGGACAGGTGACGGCATCCTCGACGACGATACCATCTGCCAGGTCGAACTCCTCGTGCGTACAGACGCCGCTCACGGCATGGATCTCCCCGTTTATGTTGGAGAGAAGTATCTTCGTGCCCGCGACCTCGACGCCGACCATCCCGCCGACTGGAATTTTGAAGACCGGCAGAACGGGATGAAAACCCGTGGTTTTTCTCACGTCCTGTACTTGTAGTGTCTCTCGAAGACGTCACTACCATGCTTTACCTCGACAGGGGCCTCGCCCGTTATGGCCATGAGCGTCTCTCTGTCTATGAGGCGCCTGCGCTCTCCGTACCACTTACCTTCGATGATGAACTTGGCGCCTTCGCGCGCCATCTCAACGGGGATACGTGACAACACGGGCTCGAAGAACCCGATGACTATCATCTTCCTCGCCTCGTCGGGTGACAGCCCTCGGGCCATGAGGTAGAAGACCTGCTCCTCGTCGACCTGGGCTACCGAGGCAGAGTGCGTCGCCTTGACCTCGTTCGTGTCTATGTCGAGTCCGGGGATGCCATCAGACCTTGCCCCCTTGTCCAGCAGCATCGCATGATGGGCTAGATACGAGTTGGAGTTCTTGGCGGTGTGGCTGATCTTGATCATCCCTTTGAATATCGACTGAGACTCGTCCTTGAGCACCCCTCTCGCGTGTAGTGCAGCGGTGGTATCCGGCGAGTTGTGGTAGAGGTTGGATTCCAGGTCGAACCGTTGTTTCCCATTGCAGAAGAAGACCTCGAACCCTTCCGTGTTCGCGCCGCGTCCGTCAAGGTCGAAGTTGAGCCTCGAGCGGGATATCTGCGACCCCAGCAGAATCGAGGTGATGTTGACGTGCGAGTCGGTCGCTGCCCCGACCTCTTTGTTGCTCAGGTAGGTAGCCTTGTCGTCCAGGAGCTGCAGGCTGCTCGCGTCCACGCGCGACGACGCCGCGGCCCTCACCTCGAGGACATTGCTGCTCAGATATGGGGTCTCACTCGCGCTTGTGTAGAGTTCTTCGAGGAAGTTTAGCTTCGATGCTTCCTCCGCAAGTATGATCGTCTGGTCGATGATGCTGGTCTGCGGGTTCTTGACGAGGAGGAGCTTCCTCAGCGGGGAACCTATCTCCACTCCCTTGGGCACGCGGATAAATGTGCCGGAATTGAAGAAAGCGTTGTTGAAGGCTGCATACTTCTCTCCGCTCGACTTGACGAGTTTGTCTCGGAAAATATCCTTCAGCAGGCTCTCCTTCTTGGAGAGCGCGTCTTGTATGCTGAGGACCTCTAGACCGCTCTTGGCGAGGGTGTCGTCGAGATCCACGTGGATCGTTGTGGAGTTGCCCTGGAGGATTATGTTGGTCTCTTTGCCCGTCAGGTAGCCCTCGTAGTGGGACCTGAGGTCGACGTTCTCGGCCGGCGGCTCGACGGGGAACTTGGTAGGGTCGAATGCGGAGATACCGGAGTACTTGGTGTAGAGCGGTGATATCTCGAGCGGAAGCTTCTGGAACTCCCTCAGCGACTCGAGGCGGAAGTCGCGCAGCCACGCGGGCTCTCCGAGGGCCGAGACTAGCGCTTCGACCTTTTCATCGGTGAAAGCGCCCACAGATTGAAGCGCCATGAGGACACCCTGTCCGGGAGGACTAGCCTACCGCTCCGGTCATCTCTAGTGCCATCAGCCTGTTCAGCTCGATGGCGTACGTCATCGGGAGCTCCTTGGTGAAGGGCTCGACAAAGCCGTTGACGATCATGCTGAGCGCGTCCCTCTCGCTGATGCCTCTCGCCATGAGGTAGAAGAGCTGGTCCTCGCCGACCTTCCCGACGCTCGCCTCGTGCGTGACGGTCGCATCGTCCGCCATGACCTCCATGTAGGGGAAGGTCGAGGTCTTCGACTGCTCGTCCATCAAGAGCGCGTCGCATCTGACCGTCGACTTTACGTTGTGGGCGCCCCGTGCGATGTGGAGCAGCCCTCTGTAGATGGCGACCCCTCCGTCCTTGGAGACGGACTTGGAAATTATCTTGGACGATGTGTCGGACGCCAGATGAATCACCTTGCCTCCTGTGTCCTGTATCTGGTTGTTCCCGGCGTAGGCCATCGAGAGAATCTCAGCGTTCGCATTCTTGCCGAGCAGGTAGATTGAGGGGTACTTCATGTTCCGGCCCGAGCCAACCTCTCCATTCAGCCAAGTGACGCTAGCGTCCTCGTAGGCGTGAGCGCGCTTGGTCACGAGGTTGTAGACGTTCTTG
>JASHZW010000067.1 GCA_030042335.1 Nitrososphaerales archaeon | reverse complement strand
GACTGGATGATGTTCTGTATCATGAGCGGTTTGTAGACATTCATCTCGAGGTAGCCTCCGGCCCCTCCAAACCCGACCGCGACGTCGTTGGCCATGACCTGGACAGCAATCATGGTGAGCGCTTCGCACTGGGTGGGGTTCACCTTCCCGGGCATGATCGAGGAACCGGGCTCGTTCTCGGGTATCAGCAGCTCATGGATGCCTGCGCGTGGCCCACAGGAGAGCAGGCGTATGTCGTTGGCTATCTTGTACAGCGAGATGGCGAGAGTCCGGAGGGTCCCGGAGAGCTGGACCAGAGAATCGTGGGCCCCCTGCACGGCGAACTTGTTGGGAGCGCTGAAGAACGGCAGCCCAGTCATCTTCGCAATCTCGGTCGAGGTCGCTTCGCCGAAGCCAGGCGGCGAGTTCACTCCGGTCCCGACCGCCGTTCCTCCCAGCGCGAGCCCGTAGACATCCTTGAGCGCGGCGTCGAACCGCGAGAGGTCCTCCTGTAGCATGGCCGCATACCCGGACCACTCCTGTCCGAGCGTAAGAGGGGTGGCATCCTGGAGGTGGGTCCTGCCGATCTTGACTATGTTGGCCCATTCCGCGGCCTTCTTGTCGATTGCGTCGCGGAGGGCCCTGACCGCGGGGATGAGGCGCTGATTCACCGCCGTAGCAGCAGCGATGTCCATCGCGGCCGGGAAGTTATCGTTCGACGACTGTGACATGTTCACGTGATCGTTGGGGTGCACTGGCGACTTGCTCCCCAAAGGCTCGCCCGCGAGCTGCGAACATCGGTTGGAGATCACCTCGTTGACATTCATGTTGAACTGGGTACCGCTTCCGGTCATCCAGACATGGAGCGGGAACATGTCTTGGTGCTTGCCTGCGAGCAACTCATCGCAAGCCTGGACGATGAGTCTGTACTGCTCGTCCGTCAGCGCCCTGTTGCCGCGGTTGACGATGGCGCAAGCCTTCTTGAGGATGGCGTATGCGGTTATCATCTCCCTCGGCATTAGCTCCGTTCCGATGCTGAAGTGCTCGAGCGAGCGCTGCGTCTCCGCGCCCCAGAGCTTGTCCGCGGGCACCTCGACGACACCCAGACTGTCTCTCTCCTCTCGCATCGCTGGCATGAAGAGGTTCGAAGCTGCGGGGCCGTTTTAAGAGATTCGCCGCTGAAGATATGGTGTCTGCTGAAGTACGAGTTCTGAACCGGGCCGCTACGTTATGAGAGGGTTAATTTAATGGGCGAGAGGAAAACGAGCTAGGGCGGCTTTGCTCAAGGGTCGATTGTCGCAGCTGAGGTATCAGGTGCTTGTCACGGCCGCGCTCTTCTTCGGGCTCTTTCTCGTCGAATACCCCCCGCTCTTCGAGCTTGGGTATTGGGCCTGGCCGTACACCGTCGGCTACACGGCCCACAAGATCCTCTCGGGCATCTTCATCTTGCTGAACCTTGGGATCACACAGTACGCCGTGAGAAGATGGGGGTTCTTCCAGCGGAGTCCGAAGACGGACGAAGACGACCCGAAGGCTTCGATGTCGGTCGGGCTGGGCCGATAAGCCGTGGATGTCCTTCTATCCTGGAGCGGAGGTAAGGACAGCACACTCGCCCTTCGCGCCCTCAGGTCCCGTGGTATCGGAGTGAAGGCGCTGCTGACGACGGTCACGGAGGGCTACGAACGTATCAGCATGCACGGGGTACGCAGGGACCTGCTCCACGAACAGGCCTCGTCTCTGGGGCTGGCAGTGGAGGAGGTATGGATACCGAAGAACTCCCCGAACGCCACATACGAGCAGAGGATGAGGGCGGTGCTGGAGAAGTACCTTGCTATGGGTGTGAAGAAGGTGGCGTTCGGCGACCTCTTCCTTGAGGACATACGGTCTTACAGGGAAAAAAGGCTCGCGGAGATCGGAATGAAGGGTATCTTTCCGGTCTGGCACAGGGACACGCGGAGGTTCGCAAGGCAGTTCGTGAAGCTCGGATTCAGGGCAGTGACGTGTTGCATAGACCCCAAGCAGATTCCCAAGGAGTTCTGCGGCGTTCCCTACGATGATGGGTTCCTCGACCGGCTCCCCGAAGGCGTCGACCCATGCGGAGAGAGGGGCGAGTTCCATACATTCGTCTTCAATGGGCCGCTGTTCGCCAGGCGCGTGGAATTCGATGTGGGAAAAGTCGTCCTGCGGCGAGGGTTCTACTTCGCCGACCTCTTACCGAAGGCCTGAGCATCACTCGACTATCGTCTGTCCACCGTCGACTACGATGGTATGCCCCGTGACGTATCTGGCGTCGTCAGAGGCGAGGAAGAGCACGGGTCCGGCCATGTCTTCGGGCGTGCCAAGCCTGCCGATGGGGATGCGGACGGTGCCTTCATTCAGGCTATCTCCGAACTGCGCCCTCACTCCTTCGGTATAGACCGTCCCCGGCTCGACCCCGTTAATCGCGATCCCGTTCTTTGCCTGCTCGACGGCGACACCCTTGATCAGTCCGTTCAGGCCACCCTTGCTCGCCGCGTAGTGCGAGAGACCGGGTATCGCAGTCCGCGGGCCCGTCACGGAAGTGGTCAGGACTATCCTGCCGTACTTCTGCCTCTGCATCACGGGGATGGCTGCCTTAAGCACGAAGAAGGCGCTCTTCAGGTTGACGTTCATGACTCTGTCCCAGTCGGCCTCCGTCATGTCGTCGAAGAAGACGCGGGGGTAGATGCCGACGTTCTGGCAGAGTATGTCGATCCTGCCGTATTTCTTGACGGCCTTGGCTACGGCACCTTCCGCGTCCGCCTTCTTGCTGACGTCTGCGTGCATGAACGTGGCCATACCCCCGTTCTTGACTATGCCCCGGACAGTCGACGCGCCCGCCTTGTCGTCGATATCGAGAACAACGACCTTCGCGCCCTCCGCACCAAGAGCGCGGCTGATGCCACCCCCTATGCCATTGGCGCCGCCGGTCACCACCGCGACCTTGTTGGCGAATCTTGTGCCCAGAGTGGTGGCACCAGCTCAGTTATCCGGGTCAGCGTCCTGGTCCGCGACCCTCAGTCCCTCGTCCATCACGTCGATGGCCGTGTCTATCTGCTCTTTGCTGATGACCAGTGGCGGAGAGACTATCAGGGTCGAGATGACGCCGCTGTAGACGAAGACGCCCATGCTCATCATCTTGCTGGCCACCTTCTGGACCATCAGCGTCTTGCCGCTGAAATAGTCCTCCGGGACATTGAATGGTGTCTTCGTTTTCTTGTTCTTGACCAGCTCCACTGCCCAGAGAAGCCCCAGACCCCTCACGTCTCCTACCGATCTGTGGCGTTCCTTCATCTCCCCCAGCCTCTTGCCCAGGTAGACCCCGAGATCCTTCGCTTTTGGCACCAAGTTCCAGCGCTGGTACTCCTCTATCGCGGCTATGCCCGCGGCCATACCCAAGGGATGAGCGCTGAATGTCCCTGAGACCGGAAGCCAGTTCTCGTCGAAGTAGTCGGCTAGGGCCTTGTTGGTCGCCGTGAGCGAGAGCGGGAACTGCCCCCCGGTGATGCCCTTCGCAGTAGTCAGTATGTCGGGTTTGACTCCCCAGTTGTCTGCCGCGAACCATTCACCGGT
>JASHZW010000066.1 GCA_030042335.1 Nitrososphaerales archaeon | reverse complement strand
GTATGCAGGGATCGCGCTGCTCCCGTTCTTCTACTACGACTTCTATCACTCACTCGTCTACTCCGGGTCCTTCGAGCTTAGATTGGGCAGCCTTGTTCTCCTGGCGAACGCGCTCGCGCTGACAGGCTGGGTCTTCTCCTGCCATGCGTTCCGTCACATCATTGGTGGCAACATCGACTGCTACTCGTGTGTATACGGTGGAGGCGCCCGCAGGAAGGTCTGGAGCGTGCAGAGCTGGTGGAACGCGCACCACGAGGACATGGCCTGGATCAGCCTTCTCATTTTCGTCTCGACCGACCTCTACCTGCGTGGGCTGAGCGCGGGGCTCCCGATCGACTTTAGGTTCTAGGTGAGAAGATGCATCGCGAGACCAAACACGGCATCCCGAAAGCCCTCAGATACCCTCTCTTCATGATCGGGTTGCTGATCCTGGTGGCGGGAGAGTATTCCGCCCAAGAGGCAGGTGCGCCGAACGACGCGCGGGTCGTCATCGCGCTCTTCTCGATGCTCTTCATGATTCTCTCCGTCGCTCTCAGGTAATCTCGTTACTTGTTTCCGCGAAGCTTTCTGTAGACCCACACCAGCGGATCGTAGTGCCTGTCGACGACCCTCTCCTTCTCGGGGATTATGGCGTCATCGGTGATGACGATGTGCTCGGGACAGATCTCTTGACAGCACTTGGTTATGTTGCAGTACCCGAGTCCGGCCCTGTCCTTCATGAAGTCCGAACGATTGAGCCCGTCCATCGGGTGCATGTCCAGTGAAGCAGCCTTCACGACCCACCTCGGCCCGATGTAGTTCGCCTTGTGCTCCCTGACGACGTGGCAGACGTCTTGGCACAAGAAGCACTCGATGCACTTCCTCAGCTCCCTCGAGCGCTCGACGTCCTCTTGGTAGAACTTCCATGGCTCCTTAAGGCCGCTCTTAGGCGTGAACGGCGGGATCATCCTGGCCACATCCCAGTTCTCGGTGACGTCGGTGGCCAGGTCGCGGACGAGCGGGAAGGCCCTCATCGGTTCAACCGTGATCTCTCCGTCGAACATGTCTACTGGCGTCTTGCACATGAGCCTAGGTACCTCGTTGATCTCTGCGGAGCACGAGCCGCACCTACCGGCCTTGCAGTTCCACCGCGCCGACAGCGAGGAGTCGAAGTGGCTCTGGATGTAGTGGATGGCGTTCAGGACGACCATCCCCTCCTGATAGGGAACGGTGAAGGTGTCGTACCGGTGTGCCGAGAGGTCATTACCCATCCCCCTGAAGACGCGGAGCCTGACCTCGCGCTTTGTCTCCGTCTTGGTCTCGCTCATCTGAATCTCTATTCCTTTATCAGCGCCGCAAGCTCCTTCGGCGGTCTTGGCACCGGAACGAACTCTTGTACCTTGTCCCCGTCCTTCTGCTTTGATATTATGTTGACTAGCCAGTGCTCGTCGTCCTTGTTAGGGTAGTCGGAGCGAGTGTGAGCGCCCCTGCTCTCTTTCCTCGTCATTGCGGAGCGCAGCATGATCTCACAGTCCAGGACCATGTTCCAGACCTGGAGCGAGTCGAACCATGATTGGTTGTAGGCTCGGGGACCCTTCGCCTGCACCAGCTTGGCCCGCTCGCCGATAGCCATCATCTCGTCAAGCCCTTTCTGTAGATCTGTTTCGTTCCTGACTATGCCCATGTACTTCCACATCGCTGCCGCAATCTCGGCCTTGAGCGCGAAGGGGTTCGTTCCATCCTTTACCTTGAAGGGCCCGAGTATCCGATCCGTCTCCTGCTTGATTTCGTCCTGGTCGACCTCTCCCTGCTGTGTCGTCCTGCAGTACTCCGCGGCCGCCAGTCCTGCCCTCCTGCCGAAGACCAGAATGTCCCCCAGAGAATTCCCCCCCAGCCTGTTCGCGCCGTGCAATCCACAGGCTACCTCGCCAGCCGCGTAAAGTCCCACCACGTTCGTCCCGGCCGTCTCGGGCTGAACCCTTACGCCTCCCATCTGGTAGTGCACCGTGGGAGCGACCTCCATCTTCTGCTTGGTGATGTCGACCCCGGCGAACTCCAGAAACTGGGAATACATGCTCGGCAGCTTCTTCTTGATGTACTCCGGTCCCCTTTGCGTGATGTCGAGGTAGACGGCACCGTTCGGCGTCCCTCTTCCTTCCACTATCTCCGTGTATATCGAGCGGGCGACAACGTCCCTTGCCGAGAGCTCCTTTCTCTTGGGGTCATAGCGCTCCATGAACCTCTCCCCCTTTACGTTTGTCAGGATCCCGCCCTCTCCTCTCACAGCCTCCGTCACCAAGAGCCCCCTGACCCCTTCGGGATAGATCATGCCCGTGGGATGGAACTGGATCATCTCCATGTCCATCAGCTCCGCTCCTGCACGGTATGCCAGAGCGAGACCGTCCCCGGTAGATTCGTAGGAGTTGGAGGTGACCGCGTAGACCTTTCCTGAACCGCCCGTCGCCAGTATGATTGCCTTGCACTTGAAGAGGAGTAGCCTCCCTGTCTTGTTCCTTATCCCCAGGGCTCCTGAGACCCTCCCTGTCGAGGGGTCCTTGAAGACCTTCGTTATCTCGACCTCGTCGACGAAGGGAATGTCCCTCCCGATGACTTGGTCTTCGAGGGTCCGGATCAGTTCGAGCCCCGTCCTGTCGCCGATGTAGCACAACCTGCGATATGTGTGTGCGCCGAACGGCCTCTGCATTATCCTGCCGTCTGGTGTCCTGTCGAAGAGCACCCCATACTTCTCGAGTTCGAACACCCTGTCGATAACCTCCTTGGAGTAGATCTCGGCCATCCGCCAGTTGCTGAGATCCTGACCCTCGACGATGGTGTCCGAGAAGTGCACCTCCCAGCTGTCCTTGGGGTCTATGTTCCCCAGCGCCGCCGCGATCCCACCCTCCGCCATGACCGTGTGGGCTTTTCCGAGCAGGGTTTTGCAGACGAGAAGAACCTCGGCCCCGTGATCCTTGGCTTCTATCGCCGCCCTCATACCTGCTCCTCCCGCACCGACTATCAGCACATCACATATGCGCGTCTCGTAGGTCGTGTCGCCCTCGGCGACGTCCGTGACGGGAGACTCTTTCGACCACAATTGCGGGCGGGCCAGCTCCTTTCGCTCTGCCCGGGTCACCCATTATAAGGATAATGCGGAAGCCGGCCGGCCGGAAAAACATGAAGCTCTCCACGCGGTCGTCGTCTTTCACCCGACCCTGTGAAAACAGGGTCTTCCATTATGGTCGGTGAAATCGTGGTAAAGTATTTATGCAGTACTCAAATCGAGCGTGGTTTACGGCAGACGCGAAGTGCCTCAGTTTGCATACAGTTTCAAGGCATTTGACCCAGCGATTCACGTCAGGGCTAGCGGGAGGGAGGTCAACATTTCGCCGAAGGCCGCTCGCGAGATTTGCAAAGCGGTCAGGTTAATGACGTTATCCAAGGCTATTGCGCTCCTCGAGAACGTCGAGGAGATGAAATCACCCATCCCCTTCAGGCGACACAAGCTAAAGGTCGGACACAGGAGCGAGCTCGAAGGGTTTCCGTCCGGTTCCTACCCGGTGCGAGCGGCCAAGTCGATTCTGAACGTCCTCCGCAATCTGCAGGCTAACTGCGAGTTCAAGGGGATGGACCCCGACCGCGTCCAGCTTATTCATTCGTCAGCGCTTGCGGGACGGGTGATCAAGGACTACGTCCCTCGAGCACATGGGAGCAGCAGCCCCAACTTCCACACGTTAGTGCACATAGAATTCGTCGGGAGAGAAATCTGATGCCTGCCTCTGAGCAAAGCGCTGTGAAGAGCATCCTCTCAATGCATCGGACTTATGCCGAACTCGACGAATACCTCGAGAAGGCCCTCAAAGAGGCTGGTTATGCCGGTGTCGACGTCCAGAAGAACCCCGTGGGTTCGAGGATTACAGTGTTTGTCACCCGTCCGGGTCTGGCGATCGGTCGTAGGGGCACCGGGATCAAGGACCTGACCGAGCGGGTGGCCGCCAAGTTCCCTCTGCCCAACCCGCAGATAGCGGTCTCAGAGGTCGAGGCACCCGAGCTCAACCCGAGGATAATGGCCTCCAGGATATCGCAGATAGTCGCGAGAGGGACGGCATTCAGGAGGGCCGCCAACTGGACCATGAACTCGATCATGGCCGCCGGAGCGGCCGGCGTTGAGATTGGCGTCGCCGGGAAGCTACGCAGCGACAGGTCGCACAAAGAGAAGTACAGGATGGGTGTCGTCCCGAAGAGCGGTGAAGCTTCGAAGAGGGTCGTGCGCGAGGCGACGACGGACGTGCTGCTCAAACTGGGACTTTACGGTATACAAGTGAAGATTGCACTCAAGGACGCGGTCCCACCTATGGTGGAGTTCGTGGAGCAGCAGCAGGCCGAGGCCGCCACGCAGCCGGCCCAAGCTCCGGCTGTCTCTTCCAAGCCTGAGGAGGCGAGGGACTCGAAGAAGCCCGAGGCCGCACCAGCACCCAGGCCCGCAAAACCAAAGTCCGAGAGGACCAGGGCCCCGAAGGCCAAGGCTGACAGGTCCGAGAAGCCTGCAGAGCCGTCGGTGCCAGCACCAGCCGCACCAGCGTCAGAGACGAGGGTCGAGGCGCCAGCAGAGCCACAGACACAGCCCATGGAGAAGGTAGAACAAGTTGCCAAGAGTGAAAGCTAAGAACCTTAGAGAACAGGACCCCGGCCAGCTCCGGGACAGGCTCTTCGAGCTGAGGGGAGAGCTCGCGAAGCTCCGTGGCCTTGCCGCGAGGGGGATGATTCAGAAGGAAGCTGGCAACATCAACAAGCTCCAGAAGGACGTTGCCAGGATACTCACGGTGATGAAGGAGAAGGGCGTCTCCGAATGATAGACCTGATTGGCCGGAAGATTGCCGTCCTCCAGTGCTCGGACCCGGGCCTCATCGGGAGGAAGGGGACTTTCGCCCTAGAGAGCATGAAGACGATCACGATTGTCTCCGGTAGGTCTAAGCTGACGCTCCCGAAAGTCGGTACCGTCCTTCAGTTACAGGATGGAGGGAGAATAGTCATTGGCGACGAGCTCGTGGGCAGACTCGAGGACCGTCTCGCAAGGGGGGCCAAGGTTTGAGCTCGGCAGGTTTGCTGATCGCACCTCCAAAGAGGACGTGCGATGACGGCCGCTGTCCTTTTCACGGCCACGTGAAGGTACGCGGTAAGATACTCACGGGCAGGGTCGTATCCGTCTCGGATAAGCAGACGGTCGTTCTTCAGAGGGAGTTCCTCCAGAGCGTCCCCAAGTACAACAGGTACGAGAGGCGCAGGGGCAAGGTCCACGCGCATCTGCCGCCGTGCATCGACCTCAAGGAGGGCGATACCGCCTCCGTCGCGGAGTGCCGGCCGCTCTCGAAGACGATCTCGTTCGTCGTGATCCAGTCGAGGAGGTCCGAGTAGGGTGTCTACAAAGTCCAGAGCGGTCTCCGCAAAAGGGGTAGAGGAGTTCAAGAACTACATCACTCGTTCCATCCCCCTGAACGCCGTCATAACGTGTGCCGACAACACCGGCGCCAAGACCCTCAGGGTGGTAATGGTCGCAAAGGCGAAGACGAGATACGGTAGATATCCCGCCGCCTCAGTGGGTGACCGCATCATCTGTGTCGTGAAGAGGGGTCCACCCGACCTCAGGAAGCAGACGTTCAACGCGGTGATAGTCAGACAGAAGTATCCCGTAAGAAGGGTGAGCGGCCTCCGTGTGTCCTTCGAGGACAACGCCGCCGTGCTCATGACCCCCGAAGGGGAGATGCGTGGTACGGACATCAAGGGCCCTGTCGCTAGCGAAGCTGCAGAGAAGTGGCCGAGGCTGGCGAACATAGCCTCGATAGTGGTATAGGTGGAATGAGATGAGATTCGGCACCCGTGTCGCTGACGATTTGCGTGAAAAATACAAGAAGAAGACCCTCAGGCCGATAAAGGGCGACTCGGTAAAGATAGTCCGCGGCGGCTTCAAGGGTATTGAGGGCAAGGTCTCGAGGGTCGATGCCTCTGGCGGCAAGGTCTACATCGAGGGCGTCAACCGCGAGAAGATAGAGGGCGGGACGTCGCTCGCAGCCATCGACGCGTCGAAGGTAGTGTTAACCAGCCTGAATCTGGACGACAAGCTTCGGAAGAGGAAGATACAGGGAGAGTAGATGACAGATGGGTAAGAAGAGTGGCAGCAAAAGCCTGAAGCGCTTGAGCGCCCCCAAGCAGTGGGACATTGGACGCAAGTCCAGCAGGTTCGCGACAAAGCCGCGGCCCGGAGCCTACTCCCTGCAGGACGGTTATTCGCTCGGAGTCGCACTCCGTGACCTGCTCCATCTAGTCGAGAACTCGAGGGAGGTCAACAGCGTCCTTTCTGCTTCCCAGATACTGGTCGATGGAGTGCCGAGGCACGACGCGGGCTTCTCTGTGGGCCTGTTCAACGTGATAGAGGTGCCCAGGGAGGGTGTCGCGTACAGGTTACTTCCGTCTCCCGACGGGCTGACGCCGAGAAAGGTCCCGAAGGAACAGGCGGCGCTGAAGCTCTGCAGGATACGCTCGAAGACCAAGATACGCGGCGGACATATCCAGTACGGGCTCCACGACGGGCGCTCCATGATCAACGACACGCTCGCGCTGGCTCCGGGTGACTCTGTCGTGCTGAAGGTCCCAGAGCAGAG
>JASHZW010000065.1 GCA_030042335.1 Nitrososphaerales archaeon | reverse complement strand
ATTGCTATTCGAAGCTTGAGATGGACCAGCTGGGCCCTGTCAGGTCCAGGAAGGACGTCATCGCCATCGAGGAGGAGCAGAAGTTCGACCTGCTCTCCGACACCCGTATGATGGTCAGGAAGATAGTCACGACAGACCCACTCGCGATAGGGGGTGGCTCCGGCGGGAACAGCATCCGGGACCAGATAGACGCCTGGGAGGCCGACATCAAGTACTACGAGAACTACGTCTACGACAGGAACCTGAGGGTCGGCACCTACTATAGGATACACGAGGGGAATGTCACACACGTCGACAAGGAGGTCCCTGAGACCGTCACCCGCTCCCTGAACCAGATACTCTCGAAGAACACGGGAGAGCAGACCAAGTTCATCAAGGAGTGGGCCGATCTGCTCGGCCAGCCCCTCTGTGAGTTCAAGAGAATCGCCATCGACATCGAGGTCGCGAATGAGGAGGGGAGGGTCCCCGACCCGGAGAAGGCGGACCGAGCGGTCATAGCGGTCTCCTTCTACAATGACACAGAGTCGCTCGTCTATCTAGCGGCCAGGAACCTCGACGATTCGCTGGGAGGGGCGAAGACATCCTACAAGCCGATAGTCTTCCCGGACGAGGCGTCGATGATAAGGGCGACATTCTCGAAGATGATGGACTATCCCTTCCTGATCACCTTCAACGGGGATGACTTCGACCTCAGGTACCTCGTCCACAGGGCCGAGAAACTCGGCATCTCGGAGGACGAGATACCGATCTATCTTATGAGGCAGGAGGCCTCGCTCAGGCACGGAGTTCACGTCGACCTCTACCGCTTCTTCAACAACAAGTCGATACAGATCTACGTCTACAACAAGAGCTACAGTGAGCACACGCTGAACGGGATATCCGAGGCCGTCCTCAACAAGTCGAAGATAGAGTTCGAGGGCAATGTAGCCGACCTGCCGTTGCTAGAGCTCTCTAACTACTGCCTCAACGACTCCCAGCTGACCTACGAGCTCACGAGCATCAACTCGTCGCTAATGATGAAGATGCTCCTGGTCATCGCGCGCATAGCGAAGATGCCCATGAACGACGTAGCGCGGCTGGGCGTCTCCAACTGGATCAGGAGCATGCTCTTCTACGAGCACAGGCGCATGAACGCCATCATCCCGCGGCAGAACGAGCTCGCCCTCAAGGGTGGCGCCACCTCCGAGGCCATCATAAAGGGCAAGAAGTACAAGGGAGGCCTCGTCATCGAGCCCACGCCGGGCATCCACTTCAATGTCTCCGTGCTCGACTTTGCGAGCCTGTACCCGAGCATCATCAAGGTCTACAACCTCTCCTACGAGACGGTCAACTGTCCGCACGAGGAGTGCAGGACCAACACGATACCGGACACCGAGCACTGGAGATGCAGGAAGAGGAACGGCATCGAGAGCCTGGTCGTCGGCTCCCTCCGCGACCTTAGGGTCAGCCACTTCAAGCAGCTCGCCCGTGACAAGACGATATCGAAGGACGAGCGAGACCTCTCAGGGGTGGTCTCCCAGGGCCTGAAGGTGATCCTCAATGCGTGCTTCACTCCCGACACCTACGTCGTGACACCCTCGGGGATCCGGAACATCCGTGATCTGCGCATCGGAGACAAGGTCGTGAACGTAAATCCTGAGACGATGGCGATCGAGGTGGACACGGTCGTCGAGACCCAGCAGTTCCCCTATTCCGGCGAGCTCTACCACTTCAGAGATAAGAGGTTCGTAGACCTGATGGTCACCCCCAACCACAGGATGCTCGTCAAGGACAACAGGGTCGGCTCACGCATGGGGTCCACGTTCCTCACGGCGGAAGAGGTCTTCTCGAGGACGAACATGGCAATCCCTCGAGCTAGAGCTGGGATCGCTGCGGAACATAGAATTCAACGACTCTCGATGCTGGACACCGCGAGGGAGATTGGCGCCACCGCCCGAATATATCCGAGGAGCGGGGAACGCCTCATCAACTTCTTCAGAAGGCTTCCCGAGGACCTTCGAGCCAAGATAAGGCGCCATGGCGCCGTGGGCAAAACCCCCAGCAAACTGGACGGGAGGCTTCGCTCGCGCTACCTGCTCCCCTGCTCGATCATCACGGAGGTCGATGTGGACGCCGTAGAGGCACAGGGCGGCTCCGTTCGTTTTGGCATCCCGAGGGGTTCGCAGGTCCCCGCGAGATATGATGCGAACGACTTGGCTTCACTCTGCGGATGGTTCGTCTCTGAGGGTAGCCTGATCTCCACGAAGACACGGCAGTACGCCGATGGCCATCACAGGGGCGCGAGCTCGGACCTCGTGATCAGCCAGAGCTTCGGCAAGGGAAATGCGGTGGGTCTGGAGAATAGAGCGGAGATAAGGGACCTTATCGACCGATTGGGACTCCGTCACGGAACCGACGCGGCCGCGGAGAGACGCTTCCGGATATCCAACGCGGTGATCTACCGGTGGATGCTCGAGAACTGCTACTCCGAGAAAGAGGGGAGGCACCACGCAGATGGCAAACGGGTACCTGGCTTTGTATTCGGCTCCGGGGAGCTCATCGAGTCGTTCGTGTCCTCGTGCTACAAAGGTGCCGGCACCGGGGATGCCAACCTATACTCGACGGTCAGCCCGCGGCTGGCACAAGAGATGGTCGTTTTGCTTAGCCTGCTCGGCGCCAAGACGAAGCTCGCCTACGACGACAGGGACCGTATCTACAGGGTCGTCTTCAGCCACGCCAGTTCGAAGCTAACGTGGTCGGGAACGGAGAAACACAGATACGCGCGAAAGGTTCCTTACGAGGGGATGGTCTACTGCGTCACGACGGAGCGGAACCACACGGTCCTTGCGGGCAGGGAAGGGAGGTTCGTTCCTGTCGGTCAATCTTACGGCGTGATGGGCTTCGAGACCTTCGCCCTTTACTGCCTGCCGGTGGCGGAGGCGACCGCAGCCCTAGGGAGATACGCCATCACTAGAACTATAGAAAAATGCAAAGAAGAAAATATTTCTGTAATATATTCAGATACGGACAGCCTTTTTACCGAAAATCCTAACAAAGAGAAGGTCGCGGGACTCATCACCTGGGCTGAGCACGAGTTGGGGGTCGAGCTGGACGTCGACAAGTCCTACCGTTACGTCGCCTTTAGCGAAAGGAAGAAGAACTACTTTGGAGTGCTTCAAGACGGGACTGCGGACATCAAAGGTTTAACCGGCAAGAAAGCCCAGACGCCGGAATTCCTAAAGGAAGCGTTCTATCAATCCCTCAAGATACTCGGCACCGTCTACGCTCCGGAGGACTTCGAGCGTGCGAAGAAGGAGATCAAGGCTCTGTTGACGCAGACCGTCTCCAGGCTGAGGAACAAGGAGATCCCCCTGCAGGACCTCGCCTTCAAGGTGATGATAGGGAAGGCCATCTCCGGGTATTCAGGGACGACACCCCAGCACGTGAGGGCGGCGAAGCTCCTGCAGGAGAAGGGCAGAGAGGTAAAGGCGGGAGAGATAATCTCCTACGTAAAGACGAAGAGTCCGCCGAACGTCAAACCAGTGGAGCTGGCCAGGGCTGATGACGTAGACGTCGACAAATACCTCGAGTATGCTAGCTCCATGTTCGACCAGATGCTCGACTCGCTCGGGTTCAGCTTCGACGAGATAATGGGCAGCACGACGCTCGACGCATTCTGGTCCTAAGGACGGGCGCAAGGCTTTATCACACGCCTCCCCTCCCGGGGAGACACTTGTCTGAGCTCAAGAGAGATCTCGTAGGTTACGGCAACAAGAAGTTCCATTTCTCGTGGCCGGGCGGGAAGCGGCTCGCCGTCTCGATCGTCGTCAATTTCGAGGAGGGCTCCGAGCACTCCGTCGCGACGGACGGAATAGTAGAGGGTGTAGGCGAGTTTCTCCCTGTCGACATCAAGGTAAGGGACGTGGGGAACGAAAGCGTCTACGAGTATGGCTCCCGGGTGGGGGTCTGGCGCATCCTGAGCACCTTCAAGAAGTATGAAGCGCGTGCGACTTTCTTCGCGACCGCGGGCGCGCTGCAGGCGAACAAACCCGCCACGGACGCGATCGTGAAGGCAGGGCACGAGATATGCGACCATGGCCTGACCTGGACGGAGCACTTCCACATGACCTATGACCAGGAGAAGGAGACGATAGCGAAGTCTGTGGCGATAATCGAGGAGCTGACGGGGAAGAAACCGGTAGGGTTCTACGCCCGCGAGCCCAGCGTCAACACCCTGAAGATAGTCCAGGAGATGGGGAACTTCATCTACGACTCGGACATCTACAGCGACGACGTCCCCTACAGGGCCTCGCCCGGAGGGATACTCTTGCTACCCTACACGCCCGATGTCAACGACTTCCACTTCTTGTCGCCGATGCACAGGTTCAGCAACTCCTCGGACTTCTTCGTCTACATGAAGGACTCGTTCGA
>JASHZW010000064.1 GCA_030042335.1 Nitrososphaerales archaeon | reverse complement strand
GTCCTTCAGAAGATGTGGAAGGAAGGCTGGTTCACGAGCGAGAGGACCCTCTCGGAGGTGGACGAAGAGATGGCGAGAAGAGGATATCACTATGACAGGACCGCTGTGTCGCACGCACTCGTCGATCTCGTACGCGAAGGGACTCTTTTCAGGGACGGCGCGATGAGGAACTACAGGTACGTGCAGAAGTTCCCAGCGAAGCTCCAGTAGCGGCCTATGCCGCCTTGGGGAATTTCTTCTGCAGCTGCGAGCTCAACCAGTGTATGCCGGTCGTGGTGACTTTGTAGCGTCCACCACCCTCGGCATCCTTCCTCTCAACAGCGCCCGACTTGTTGAGCTCGGACAGCCTCGACCCTATCGTCTTCGCGTAGAGCGACGTGGCGACCTCGAGCTCGGCCACGCTCATGTCGTCCTTGCCGCCTTTCCCAGACAGGTTGGCCGCCTTGGCCGCAACCAGCTGCAGGAGGATGACATCCTTGTCGCTGAGCTTCCTGTCCTGCATCCAGACGCGCGGACCTTCTTCAGTGAACCTGATGTAGTCTTTGAACATCTGCACTAGGTCGTTCAAAGAATAGTTTACCGAGATGCTCTTGGCGAGGTCTATGTTCGGGATCTCCTTCGCGATGAACTCGTGAAGCGACCTAAAGACCACGTCGGGAGAACCCGAGAACTCGACCTTGACATCACCGTAGGAGACGGAGACCGAGAGCTGCCTTTCGCTCGACAACTGTGAGAAGACCTCTCGCCAGTCCTATCGAGATGGCTTAAATGTTTGCCGAGCTGTCGAGTGTCTCCGCGGTCCCCTCGGTGTCGGGGAGGACCAGGACCTGCGACGGCATGCTCAGCGTCGACGCGGTGTAGACGTACTCCCCTCCCTCGCTCTTGAACCTGCGGATCTTCGAGTTCTTCGCGAGCCTCAGGAGGGCCACCGCCACGGACTGCTTCGGGTAGTTGAGACCGTAGGCTTGCAGCGCCTCCCTCACATCGGAGAGCTTCTTCGGAGCCCTGCCCCACTGGTCCGCAAAGAATTTAGAGATAATGTCGCTGAGCGAGTCTCCCTTCTCGACAGCTATCATCGGCTGTGCGGGCGTCCCCACCTCCACGGGCGGCTGCGCCGTGGTGGGCTCGTTGGGGGTGATCACTCGCCTCGGTTCGGCCCTGCCCTCTGGGAACTTGGCTGCTATATCGGGTATCAGGGCGATCGCGTCCCTCAGCTGCCCGAAGGGCGCCTCGACCTCGGCCTCGTTCTGTCCCGATCTGAATCTAATCTTGACCCTCTCGGTAGAAGACAATGGTCGGAATTTTTTCCGAATGAGTTTCTAAACTTTTGCCTCTCTAGGGACTCCTCGCCTCCGATCCTCGTGGCTATCTTTCGGATAGACCTAGCGTTAACGTAGAGGACCGCTCCCGCGAACGCGGGGAAGAAGAAGTAGGTAATCGAGTAGACCCATTGGAATGACGTGGACCTCGCTATCGTAGGGAATACCAGGGCAACGAGGGCGGGAACCGACAGACAGCACGACGCTCCGAGGATCACTCCCGTGGCAGGCAGCACGACGAACGCGGCGGCCGTCTGGCTCGCCGTGCGAAGCCGCCCGAGTTCCTGAACCCCGACGACGTTCGCGACGACGAGGACAGCTATCACTATCGCCACACAGACCCCATAGAGGCTGAAAGCGCCGGAAAGGACCGGCGGCAGGGTGAATGTCGCGGAGGGACTGTAGCTGAGATCGAGCAGCGTGTTGACGACCGAAGGCGGGGAGAAGACGTCCGTCACCGCGGTGACAGACGGAGAGAGCGCGAAGGTCATGCCGTATATTCCTACGAGGATGGCCTCCAGGAGGAAGCCGTAGACGAAAAGATGAAGGGCGAGGTACGGCCAGAAGATGAACGTGCCGGCCTTCGTCCTCAGCGCCCTGCAGGAAGTCCTGAAGATGTCGCGGAGGGGGAACGCGAAGATCAGAAGCAGCACCGCATACCAGAATATCAGGGGGCCGAGTATCTCGTCCAGGTTCAGCTGCGAGACGTTCCGGAAAGACCCCAGATAGGCCACCGTCGCGCCCAATAGGAGGAGTACGACCCCTTGAAAGAGAAGCGCGGATGCTCGTCTCGATATCCTGCCCCCCGTATGCGACGGTTGCACGACCTTCACTCTGACGATATGCCCACTCGCGTTGCCTGCTCGTCGAACGGTCGACGGACAGAGGGTGGCGTCTTTGGGAAATTCAAAGGCAGCGGCTGAAGGGCGGCGGCTCTCCGCGATATTAACGATTGCGGCTCAGTCGGCGACCCTGAGTTGGCCATACTGGAGCTCTGGGTGCAGGTCGCACGGGATCGCGCAGTATATGCCGAATGTCCCCTCCTTGTCGGCCACGAAGGTGAAGTGCAGCTCGCCTCCGGGCGGGACAACGTTCACGCTGCTCTGGACGTAGTCGCTTATCTGGAAGCCGTGTGCTTCCGAGTCGATGTTGCAGACACCTATGTCGACAGTCTGCCCCTGGGCGACCTCGACGATGGGCCAGGGTTTGGACGGTCCGGCACCCTCAAGGATGCTGTCGTTGTAACCGTACCTGCTGACGACTATCAGGAAGCCTCCAGCAGGCCTCACGCAGTACGAGGGGAGGGCAGTCGAGGTCGTGGAAGCCCCCTGCGCGCCATAAAGCACACCCAGCCCTAGCACGGTCGCCACCGCCGCTGTGGCGACGATGGTCGCGACCGTTAGCACGAGAGTGGTCCTCCGCGATCCTTCCAAAAGCCTTCCGCGTGACCTCACGAAAGGTGGGATAAACGCGTTGTGTAGCAAAAAACGAACACCACAAAGTCTATCACCAGGCCCGAGCTCTTCGACACCATGAAGTCGGGCGGTCCAGTTCCGGGACACAGGAGCCTGGTGATACCCATCCACGGCGTAGTTGTGCTGGGGCTCGCGATGATCTCTTCGTACTTCGCTTACGTCTGGGGGACGGTCGAGACGAACCCGGCGGACGTCCTGGCACCGTTCCTCTTCTGGTATGGGGTTGCCTTCCTGCTCCTCGCCTACCCTCTGCGCTCAGCCATGGCGGACTTCCCACGCTACGTAAAGACGTCCATGGGCGCCAGCATATTCGCGGTCTACATGGTGGTCCACGTCCTGCTGTACGGCTTCCTTTTGGACGGAATCCTGGGGACATTCGGAAGGCTGTACGCAGCGACCTCCGTCGAGTTCACGGTCAGCACCACGGTCTTCGCGCCACCGTCCGTGGTCAACGCGCTGCTCGCGCTTTGGTACAACCCATGGGTGACGCTGACCATCCCGCCGAATTTCGAAACGGATCTCAGCCTTTACAGCCTGGTGATCGCTGTGGTCATCGACCTTCTGGTCGTCGTGAACATCGGGAGGACCAGAGAGCTCGGGAAGGCGTGCCCGCCCGGAGCCAAGTCCCGGTCGATGGTCGTGTTCCCCGCCCTCGGAATAGCCTTCGGAGCATCCTGTTGCCTCAGCGCGCCCCTCCTGTTCACGATCGCCGTACCTTCGGCAGCCGCCCTCTCTTCGTTGCTATGGGCCTATGATGCGACATACTTCCTCTTTCCTCCCTTCGCCGTCGTCATCCTCTACCTCAATCTCGTCTCGGTGGGAAAGATAACGGCGAGGGTGCGCCAGGAATCGCAGACAGCACCCCCATGACCGGCGACCGACCAGGTCAGCTTTGGACGGGGAAAGGTACAGCTGGAGGGATCATGGGAGCTGCCGGCGTGACCGGCCCCCCGTGGAACGTCTCTCCAAGCCCCGAGCCCGTCAGGATGGCGTCGAAGTACACGACCGTCTCCGCCAAGATCGATATGGCCAGAAGGGCCGCGTCACCCGAGACGAGCCACCAGAAGAACGCCCCCATCATCACCGCGTTCGCGGCTATGAAGAGAGCGGTATACATCAGGAGAGGTCGGTCCCGGGAAGTCCGCCTCAGGTACGCGAACGCGAAGACCACGACGCCCGTCATCACCACCACCTCCCCATACAGGGCAAACATCTCCCACGCGTGCGCTGCTATGGCTGTCGGCGTCAGGAGCATCACGGCCGCCTGGAGCGCCAGTAGAATCCGTAGGGCCGGCCTGATAGCCTTGCGCAGGAGAGCAAGCGTGAAGGCCATCTCCCCCACCATCGTGAAGATGAACCAGTAGGAGACAAGAGTGTAAGTGACCTGCGAGGCGATCGAGGCAGCAGTGTATCCCGCGGTCGCTGAGATGACGCCCGTGGCGAGATTGAAGCTCCACCCCATGAAAAACTCACTCGCGACGAGGAGGCAGATGTAGCTGACGCGGAGCCTTGAGACATGTTCCAGCAGGTTCGCGAAGGGCAGCGGCTTCGTTCGCTCAGTGTCACCCTCGATCCACAGCTTGGCGAAGAGGATGAACCCTATCGGCATCATGCCGACGCTCATGAAGACCGCTATCTCCCATATGACGACGTCTCCGAGCGTCAGGCCCATGGTTGTTAGGAAGAGGTAGGCGGGTCCAATGACCATCGCGACCATCATAATGAGCAGGAACAGGTCGATAACCACGTCGAACCCGGTGCGGGACCTCACAGACCTCGCGATGACCCAGCTCAGGAAAAGGATCATCAGCAGAGCCGCAGGGACAAGCCAGTAGAAGAGGTAGGACAGACAGGCTCACGCGACTGGGCCGGCCTGCCGGCCCCTCATAGGTCTAGCTGTCCCCACGTCCAGCTGCCGCGGTCTTGCCGAAGTTGATCGGACTCTCGACGGCTCCGCGCTTGACTGGCTGTTGAAGAGGCGGCAGTGGCTTGTGAAGCTTGAGCCTCACCCAGTTCCTCGCGTCGAAGAAGTAGATGTTCTCGTATGGACATGCGGAGACACAGTCGCCGACTCCCACGCACTTGAAGCTCCTGAACTCTCCGCTGTCGATGAACTGCCCGGGGAGATCGGTCTGCCCTGTGGGGCAGACTTTGGCGCAGTCCTTGGTCTTGCAGTCGATGCAGGTGTTGCTGTCCTTGACCTTCAGCCTGAAGAGCCCGAACCTCGAGACGATCCCGTTGAAAGTGCCCCATCCGCACATGCCCGTCGTCACGCACCCGTAGGTCCCGACGAACGGGGTGAGCACCCAGACCAAGTACCAGAGGAAGCTGAAGTAAAAGGCGTAGAAGAAGTAGCTGATATCGTCGCCGAAGAAAGAGATGTTG
>JASHZW010000063.1 GCA_030042335.1 Nitrososphaerales archaeon | reverse complement strand
GACCCGCCCATAAGCAAGGAGGAGGTTGAGCTGCTGAAGGCAGCTACAAAGTATGCGAGGAGGATGGTCTTCGTCCTAAACAAGAAAGACTACGTGGCGTCGCAGACTTTGCAAGAAGCGTCGGATTTCTGCCGGCAAGTCATAGAGTCATCGGTTGCTCTTGAGCATGTCAATATCCATCCGATATCGGCGAGGCTTGCATTGGAGGGCTATCTTGTTGGCGACCACGCGAAGGTTGCGGAGAGCGGTATCACTGAGCTCAAGTCGACGCTGAGCGATATCCTCGGCGAGGCAAGACAGGATATTCTCGTCACATCGATCTGCGCCAAGTCGCTTAGGGTCGCCCAAGACCTTTCTGTCTCTCAGGAAATCGCAATCAAATCCGCGACGATGCCACTAGTGGAGCTCGAACAGACTCTTGTGACCATAGATGCCTTCTTGGGGTCCGTGAACTCGAGGAGCAGTGAAATTTTCTACCTCCTCGATGGGAAGTCAAAGGAGATAATCCAGATACTAGACGAGGACCTTGCTCGCTTCAAGTCTGAACGAGGTCCGAGGTTTGTGGCCGCGATGGAATCGTACGCCAACCACCTGCTGTCGTCGAGCGGGTGGAACTCAAGGCAGGCAACGAGCGAAGCGGAGGGCAAGCTAAAGGAATCATTGAGGGAGGCATACTCGGACTTTCTGGCATCCGAGACTCCAAAGATCGAGAAGAGCTTTGCAGAGCTGGTGAGTACGTTCAATGGTGAAACAGAGAACCTGGCGGCCGAGGCGCGTCGAAAGATGTCTTCGGCGTTAGGCATCGGCATGCAAGGCTCAGTACGGGATATCGGTCTGCTCGCTGAGCCCAAATTCTATTTCCGAATCGACCCACTGTTTCATTCTGATCCAATGCTGATGGCAGAGTTTCCTACATTGCTTCCGAAGTTCATATTCAAGGGAACCTTCCTCAAGAGAGTCAAAGAGAGGGCGGAGCAGGAATTCGAAAGCACAGCGGGCAGAATAAGGTATGATTACTTCATGGTAAGACTGGACAGGGGCCTCATTGAGCTGAAACGG
Organism: Nitrososphaerales archaeon; assembly: GCA_030042335.1. The sequence continues at coordinate 6,569 of JASHZW010000063.1, read as the reverse complement.
AATCTCAGACAATACTTGGATGCATCGGTGCTTACGGCAAGAAATGCGATGGCCGAGGGAAGCGAAATTCGCAGGCTTGGTGAAGAGGAAATGGAAGGGAAGCTAAGGGGCCTGCGAGAAACCCAGAAGGCGATTCAGACGGTCCAGAGGAACCTGGAAGGCGTGCTCTTGGCCTCCGATAGGACTTCAGGACCGCGAGTGTCCTCGTACTAGGGACCGGCCTTGTTCAGACGAGCGCCACTCCCAATCTCCTCCTCGATGCGCAAGAGTTCGTTGTATTTGGACACCCGCTCCCCTCTCGCGGGCGCTCCCGTCTTGATGAACTGGCTGCCAACGGAGGTGGCTAGGTGAGCGATGAAGACGTCTTCTGTTTCACCCGACCTGTGGGAGACGACAGTTGACAGCCCGGCCTTCTGCGACAGCCTAACCGCCTCCAGTGTCTCAGTCACGGTCCCGATCTGATTCGGTTTGACGAGGACGGCAGTGCTCGCTCGCTTCTTTATCCCTGTCCTTATGCGGTCGGGGTCGGTCGCGTAGATGTCGTCGCCGATGACTATGGTCCTGCCCTGCAACTTTTTCGTTAGATGGCTGAAATCGGAGAACGCTTCCTCGTGAAATGGATCTTCCAGCGTTAATATCCGATAGGTTCGTACCAAATCCAGATAGAAGTCTTCGAGTTCTCCGGCGCTCAGCGTCCTACCGTCGATGTGGTAGGATGATTTCTCGCTGTCGTAGAATTCTGACGAGGCCGGGTCGATGCCTAACCGAACCTCCGATTGAGAGAATCCCGACTTTGAGATGGCCTTGTATATGACGTCCAAGGCGTCCCGAGTCCGCTCGAGCGGAGGAGCGTACCCTCCTTCGTCGCCGACGTTGACTGCATAAGAGCCAAACTCTTCCTTAAGAATCTGCTTAAGGGTGTGATAAACTTCTGCGCCGAATCGGACCGCTTCTCCAAAGGTCTTTGCCCCCACGGGCTCTATGAGAAATTCCTGCACCGCTAGGTTGTTGCCAGCATGTTTCCCTCCGTTTATTACATTCATCATGGGAACCGGGAGGGTATACTGGTTCTTTAGGACAAGGTACCGAAAGAGGGACTTGCCGTTTTCTTCTGCCTCTGCTCTCGCGGTCGCCATGGAAACTGCGAGGATGGCGTTGACCCCTAGTTTCCTCTTCTCTTTAGTGCCGTCCATGCGGATCATGGCCCTGTCGACTTTCCCGAAATCACAGTCCATTCCCACAAGTCTTGGGCCTATGACGACGTTTACGTTGGAGACGGCAGTCGACACTCCGAGTCCTCCGAAGCGATTCTTGTCGCCGTCTCTCAATTCCAGCGCCTCGTGCGTTCCCTTGGAAGCTCCCGAGGGGACGGCCGCCCGTCCCGACAAACCACCACGGGTCCAAACTTCGGCTTCGACGGTGGGGTTTCCCCTGGAGTCAAGAATCTGTCTTGCGTGGACCCTGACGATCACCGGTCGGTCTCCCAAGCCGTGTCTTGTCACATCATCGTCCTTCATAGGCTGTCTTTCCCCTGACCGCTCGAATCTGGCACACGCGCCATTGAAATCGCTGTGTCGGATTGCTGCGAGGTCAAGCGAGAATTCTTGTATCCAAAGCTTCGCATATAGACGCAGTCGGCAGGAGGAACGGAAAACTCTCTCGAAGAATATGTCTGCTTCCCAAACAGCCTCGAATCTAGGCCCTTAACGATGACTATCGGAGTTGATTCATTTGCCTCTCCCATTACTAGTTGTGCTCCTGTGCACAGGTCATCGGCGATTGCCTGCCTAGTCACCTTGAGCGGATGCCCGAACAAATCCGGTTTCCCCCTCATGTCTCGAATCGCTTCGAACCCTGCAGCAGCGAGCGCCACCCCAGTCGTTCCCATACGGGTCGGCATCAACCTGCTGTCGGAAACCACTACCCCTATTCTTGTCCCATATCGAGACTTGACGGATTCGATAATCTCGAGGGCCGACTGGAGTGGGTCAGAAGGATAGAGCACCACCCTTCCCAACTCAATATTGGACTTGTCAATCCCCGCATTCGGGGTCAGCAACCCATCACGGAGGGTTAGTATGAATCCGGGAACACCCCCTATGATCTCATCAGACTCCCTGAGGATAAGTTCACATAGTTCAGCAGGCACATCATACTCCTGGGCGAGCTGACGGGCGCGATCTCCTGGCACTACCGAACTTAGGGACAATGTCCTACCCTCTGAAATGGCCATGAACTTACTGGAGACGACGAGGACATCGCCGTCCTGCAGCGACGCGCCGATTTGCCTGTTGATGAATTCTCTCAGGTCGAAAGCCGAGTTCTTTCTGTCCGACCTCACCGGCGTAAATGTAATCATGGTTACCTTTCACGGTGCGCATAAATAAAATGCTCGAAAAGGCTTCAGCCTGAGGCCGACGCTTCGGAGTTATTGGTGCCCGGGGGAAGAAGCCGGGCCAAGCCTGCAAAAGTTAAAGTGACCGAGACTTCCGCAACGAGCGTTGCTCGAGAGCTGGCAGGTCTTCCTTACCGGAATCGTACTTGGCATCTCGATAGCCGCGCCGCCGGGGCCGGTCAACGCAGCGGCCGCCTACCAGGTCACAAAGTCATGGTTCGCGGGTTGGTCGACGCTCCTGGGAGCCACCACGGCTGACGCCATCTTCTTCCTCCTCACGTACTTCGGGCTGACGGCGCTCATCGCCTCAGGAGAGATACGGGACATCCTCTTCCTCGTGGGAGGCTGCTTCATGTTCTACCTAGCCTACGCCACGCTAAGGAGCGCGAAGAGTGGTCCTCGGGAGGGGAAGAGGAGCGGCAGGCCATATATCTTGGGGTTCACCATTGGACTGTCCAATCCCTTCCAGCTGGCCTGGTGGATCGCGGTGGGGGTAGGTATGGTCACGACATTCGGGTTCAGCATAATCTTCGGGTTCTTCACGGGAATAGTCGCCTGGACGCTCGCGTACTCCTCGCTGCTCCACGCGGGAGTGAGGAGATACAGCGAAGTCTACCCCTACATCGTCTACATTTCAGGCGCCGTGCTGGCGGCCTTCGGTGTCTGGTTCCTCTTCACCGCTGTTTCTTCGCTGTTCTGACCTTCTTGGCGTATTCGAAGACGGCGCTCTCCTGCGACGACTCGACTGAGCCGGGCCTGTCCTTCCTCAGCTGAGCGATCACCTCGGCCGGTTCCCTCTCTTGGTATTCCACCAAGTAGCAGGAAAGCACAGTTCCCGTCCTGCCCTGACCGGCCAGACAGTGTACGACCACGGCATTGCCCTTCTCGATCTCGCTTCTGACGTAGCCGACGGCTTTCGAGAGAGACTCCTGAGAGGGCGCGTCATGGTCGGACATCTGGATGTGCATGTAGTTCACGCCGGTGCCGTCGATGTACTCCTTCGGTAGAGGCACCTCCCTGAGCGTTAGGATTGAACCGACACCGTGCTTCTTGAGCCACCTCACCTGCGAGGGGGACGAGGGGAGACCTGAACCTGCGAGGCTGCCCTCGATAACCCACCCGAAGTTGGTCGGCTTGTCAATCAGCGAGGCACGCAGCTTCCGGTAAGCAGTCCCTGCCCTGCCCATTGTCGAAAGCTCACCGTCCCCGGAAGGAAATACGCCTATCGGTCCGCCCGGCCGTCCGCTGGTCTAGCCTTCGATTGGCTCGAGCTTGCCGTACCTTCCGACGTTAAGTTGCCTCTCGCCCCTGAAGGTGTTAATGTAACCGTTCGTGACCTTGACCTTGACCCCCTTGGCCACCTGGTCAATCTGGGCGTCCCAGAGGGACATCTTGATGGTTCCGCTCTCATCTCTCAACGTGGCATCCGCCACCCTCGCCTGTCCTCCCGTCCTCAGCGTGACCTCCCTAGGAGAGGATATGTCGATTATCTCCCCCTCGACTTCAACGGTGCGCATACCGTCGCGCAGGTCCTTGATATTCAAGTGATCTGTCGGCTACCCAACTTCCGGATATATTTAATTGTTGGCTGGAGGGTTGCATTGGGTAGCGGCGCGGTAGACTAGATATCCTCAAATGAGCTCGACAGGCAGAAGGTCTCGGGCTGGCCAGTTGGACCTTAAACGATACCTCCCCGACATCCGGTCGTCGGGGCTCCTCTGGGCCGCCGCTGCGTTCGTCACTCTCTCCGCGTGCAACGCTCTCACTCTCATTCCAGGGAGGGACAACGCCATAGCCGAGATCAGCTCGAACCCTCTAGGACCGGTTTTGGCCATCCTCATCTACGACACCCCGTACACAATCGCGGGCATCCTGGGTCTGATCATACTCTTCTCGCCCGTGCTTTTTGGCACATACGTCCCGGCCAGGCGAAGGCTCTCGACGTTCTTCTGGACGGCGAGCATCATAATCGCGGTCGTCTCGGGACTCATCTGGGACAGGTTCTACGCCCCACCCGGGGTCATCGGGGTGGGGTCGTCGGCCGCGGCTATCGCCGGACAGGCAATAGTCACGGTACTAGCGGTCTTTGGGTTGCTGAAGCTGTGGAGACAGGACACACGCAAGCTGGGGCGCATGAGCAGTTACTGGTGGCATGCATATGGAGTGATCTACGCGACCCTGATACTCACGACCATCTGGTTTGTCGTCTTCCTGCAGTCGATATTCGTCCCGACCGAGCTTTACAACTGGAGGGTCCACGAGTTCGCGTTCCTCATAGCCATAGGGGCCACCGCGGTCTACGGATGCGCGAACTGGTCGGCATTAGGACTCGACGGCAAGATACGCGTAGACGAGTCGCTCCTGAACTTCCACTTCGATGACCTCAACGATCGATTTCCGAGCGCACTTCCAAAGCTCAAAGTCGTCTTCGCCCGTCTGCCATCGGGCTCGTCGGCCGAGTTCAATCCCGACCGGAGGGAAATCCTGATGCAAGACTCCTTCAGGGGCGTAGAGTACTTCCCCGCCGCAAAGCAGGTCGACGGAGCCCTCCTACACGCGATGGTGCATGCGGCCCTTCACTATTCTGGAAAGACGGATGGGACACCCGAGGCGAAAGCGGAGCTCGATGCCCTCGCGAAACAGGTCGGGGCGAACGCCGAGGCCTGACCGCGCGTACCGTTCGAATCTTTTAAAGACGAGGGCGGGGCCGGCATAGCAGGAAAATTGCTGCCTTCAGACCGCGACGTTGCGACCTTCGTCGTGGCATTCGCTCTCCCGTGCTTGGTGATCTTCGCTTTCATGCCGCGATACCTCGGTATGCTGCGTTCAATGGGACGGGTGGCGACCGACGTGCACAAGCCAGGGCAGACGAAGGTGCCTACCCCGGCTGGGCCCCTGTTGATAGCGGCGATAGTCGCGGGTGAAATCGGAATCTACCTGGTCCATGAGTCGACGATACCGCTGGTGGCCATCGAGGTATCAGTCGTCGCGGGCGCGGTGGGCCTTTATGATGACCTGCGCGGGCTCGGAGGTATCATCAAACCTACTCTCGTAGCGCTAGCGGCCGCGCCACTAATCCTCGAGGAGCAGGTGCACCACTCTCTCTATACCGGCAGTCTGGCCTTTCCCATCTTCGGGTCCACAGGCACGCACTTCATCATCTTCGCCCTCCTGATAGTGGCAGCGATGCCGGTCTCCGCGAACGCCTTCAACATGCTGGACGCCTTCAACGGCGAGATCTCCGGATTCACCGGCCTCGTCTCGGTGGCTCTGGTCGCAGGGATGGTCATGGAGGGCCTCTCGTCCTCGAACTTCGACTGGGTGAGGCTGGCGGCGGCTCTGCCTCTGATGGCCGCGGCCTTTTCTTTCTACTACTACAACAAGTTCCCAGCCAAGGCGTTCGACGGCGACACCGGCAGCCTAGCCTTCGGGGCGCTTTACGCGGCCCTGGCGATAATGGGTGGCGTGGAAATAGCCGCACTCGTGGCACTCATCCCGGCAGTCATCAACTCATACTACATCCTCTACAGCGCCAAGGGTCTGGTCGAACACAAGCAGATGAAGATGAGACCCACGTATCTCGGGACGGACGGGAAGCTACACGCGACCGAGGACGCAAAAGCGCCGACGACCCTAGTAAGGATGATACTGCTCGGCTCGCCCTCCGATGAGAGAGAGATAGTCCAGATGATCCTTACCCTCACGCTCTTCGCCTGCGCCCTCTCCATCCTGACCTCCGCCCTGACGTGGATCCGATGAACAACAGAAATCTCTACAGCCTGATGCTCATAGTGACCGTGGCGTGGCTTCTGATATTAGGCGAGAGCTACCTGTTCATCGCTGTGATACGGCCACTCGGCCCTCCGATTCGCTTCAAGGGTGATCTGTCATCGATCCTCAAGATATCGCTCACAGGCTCGCTCGGTGCGGTCTGGGTGGCCGTGATGTTCGCGCTCGACTCGTTCTACACTAGGGAGAGGAAGACTCCCACCTGAGCTTCTTCGCATCATACTCCTTCCTGGTGTAGACTTTCCTGGCGGGTACGCCCAGCACGACCGTCTCTGGTGGCACGTCCTTCGTCACGATGGCCCCCATGGCCACGACGCTCCTCCTGCCTATCGTGACGCCGGCCTTGATCACGGCCCTGCCGCATATTATCGCGCCGTCCTCGATG
>JASHZW010000062.1 GCA_030042335.1 Nitrososphaerales archaeon | reverse complement strand
GTCGATGGCCGGAGATTCCGAGATGAGGAAAAGGGTTTGGAGTCAAGTTGAGACGATCTCAGGCTTACCCAAGGATGATGTCGACAGATTAGCGCCAGAGGTCAGAAAACACGCGTCAGGTGACGACAGTTAACAGCCTTGAGAATCTCGGCCAGCTGATACCAACTAACGGAACTGAACCGTGACGCATCACGTTTAATTATCAGCGAATGTGAAACTAACTCAACGGTCCTCATGGCGCAAGCAACAGAGACAGTCCCGGTTAGGCGTATCCCGAAGCAGCCCGAGTGCAACATAGGGACTTCAGGGCACGTAGATCATGGTAAGTGCGAAAAAATTTCGGAGTATGTCTTGGTCGACGGGGCCCCGACAACCGGAGAGGAGCTCTATCGGCGAGTCAAGTCGAAAGGCAGCCTTCTTACCACAGTTGACGGAGGCGAGCTATACAGCTTCGAAGACAATGAGGTTGTGAGTGTCGCGAAGGACTTCTCTGCCGTACGCGCTCCTTCATTATTCTACGTTGAACACTATGCCGGCCCAATGTACAAGGTCTCCGGTCGAACAGGCCGCTCGATTACAGTCACTCCCGAGCACCCATTGCTGTTGAACAGAAACGGAACGCTCCAATGGGTAAAAGCGAAGGACATTCGCAAAGGAGACTACACGGCCTTTCTATCGAGAGTACCTTTGAATGATTCGGTGGACCTTCCGGATGCATCGCAAGTGCTCAAAGAGAAGTACGAAGTCGTAACATGGGATGACTACCAACAGTTGAAGCTTCTAACGTCTGATTTCAGTGATCTTCGGGGACTGACGATCGCTCAGCTAAATCAGGTGCGAATGATCTGTGGAGTGCCTATCTCCAGTTTGTGGTCGATCGGAGGGCCGACTGCCTCAACATATTACAATGCGCTGCTGACGGGCAGAGCAACCCCGAGAACGCGCAAGAAAATCGTAGACGCTCTGCTGAAGAAGGAGGTGGTGCCGCTCGGTATGGACGAGATTGTGGTTCAGCAGAAGGTCGGGAACAACAGGCCGATCAAGAGACTGAAGGAACTCAGTGCTGTAGATTCTGACCTCGCAAAGTGGTTCGCATTCGTCTGGTCGGAGGGCCATTCTACTAACGACTTTATCGATGTGACACAGACCGTTCAGGCTTGGATGCTCCAGGAGTTCGTTGACATCACCAGAGAACGAATGGGACAGCAGCTGTGGAGATATCCAGGAGGGAGGTACAGAATCTACAACTCTGCGTTTGTGGACTATCTTAGAGCTAGGTTCTCCTTTACTCCCGGGAATGAGACCAGATGCAGCATCCAGAGCTGGGTCTGTAAGCTTCCGAGACCCCTAAAAGCGACGTTTCTGAGCTGGTTCTTTACTCTGGATGGCGAGTTCGATGCGCACACAGGGCAGATAATAATCTCCCAGCTAAACGAGACCAACATTGCCATCCTCTCGTATCTGTTGCACTCGTTTGGCATAGTTCCGAGGTTCTCTGTAAAGAAGAGTCCGACTCAGCATGGACTGAAGACGTATCAGCGCATCACGATTTCTGGGCGAAAGGATCTTTCGCAATTTGCAAACATGATTGGGTTCGAGGACAAGCGTGTCCAGAGGAAGCTTGTAGAATATCTCCGCAGGATCAAGCCAGAGAGTAAAGAAACGAATCTGAGTATTCACATCGATGCCCAGTCGCTGAGGTCCATGTTCAGAGAGTCAGGGATAGCGAGGGAGGGGTTCAATTTCAACCCCGATATTCCCCGCATGAAGCATGCTGACTGGTACAAAGCATACGAAGGAGCTGTCAGGACAGGCAGAATTTCCCGGACCAAGTTGATGCTCATCGTTCGGCAGGTGGAGGAGCAAATCGTGAAGTTAGAAGAATCCCTCTCGGAGTCGAGTACGTCGGGTTCGTGGGCGAGAAATCATATGGAACTTGCTGGACTTCCCCTACAGTTCACCGCGCAAGAGCTTGGCTACAGCAGAAAGAAGCTCATGCGCATCCTCGACAGAGGAAGCGACGACGAGCTGAGGCTGCTAGTCGCGTTCTTGGAAGAGCATACCCAGAAAGCGATTAAAGTTGTCAACGAATCCCTCGAACAGCTCAGGCTTCTGTTGGGATCTGGATTGGATTTCGACCAGGTCATCTCGCTGGACGTCGAACAATATGATGGACTCGTGTTTGACCTTTCGGTTCCCGGTTATGGTAATTTCATCGCCGGGAAAGGTGCCACCGTCTGCCACAACACGTCGCTAGTCGCGGCCATCACCGGTGTCTGGGCGAGCGCCCACAGCGAGGAACTCAAGCGAGGGATCACGATCAAGGTCGGTTACGCAGACGCGGCCTTCTACAAGTGCCCCCACACCCCGCCACCAGAGGCTTACTCCACGTCTCCCGTCTGTCCTGTCTGCGGCCAGGAGACCCAGCTGCTCAGGGCGGTCAGCTTCGTCGACTCTCCCGGTCACGAGAGCCTGATGACCAACATGCTGGCCGGGGCTGCTGTCATGGACGGGGCCATCCTGGTCATTGCTGCGAACGAGCCGGTCCCCATGCCCCAGACGCGGGAGCACATGCTCGCCCTGCAGATGCTCGGCATGAAGAAGATGGTCGTAGTCCAGAACAAGATCGACAGGGTAGACGCAGACGGGGCGAGGAAGAACTATGAGGCGATCAAATCCTTCCTTTCCGGGACGGTCGCGGCGGAAGCTCCGATAATCCCGGTCTCGGCTCAGCACCACATCAACATCGACGCGCTCATCGAAGCGATTGAGCAGAGCATACCCACGCCGCAGAGGGACTCTTCGGCGGACGCGCAGATGGTCGTGCTGAGGAGTTTCGATGTCAACAAGCCTGGGACCGAGATTTCGTCCCTCGTGGGCGGCGTCCTTGGCGGCAGTGTGGTCAAAGGCGAGCTGAAGATTGGGGACGAGGTCGAGATATCACCCGGACTGGCGGACGACAGAGGCAAGTACACTCCACTGCTTACGAGGGTGGCAAGCTTGGGCACAGGGGTGGGAATGGCCGAGAAGGTGGGCCCGGGTGGCCTGGTCTCGGTCGGCACGTTCCTCGACCCCTCCCTCACGAAGGGAGACATGATGGTCGGAAGTCTCGTCGGCAAGCCCGGCTCCCTTCCATCGGCGAGGACGCACTTCACCGCAGATCTGCAACTCTTCGAGCAGGCCGTCGGCTCCTCTGAGATGCTCAAGGTGGAGAAGGTCAGGCCGGGCGAGTCCCTCCGCCTGAACATCGGAACAGCAGCTACGCTTGGGACCGTGACCTCTGCCCGCGACAGCATCGCTGAGATGGACCTGCGGAAGCCGGTCGTGGTCGAGAAGGGGTCGCGGGTAGCGCTGAGCAGGAGGATAGCTGAACGTTGGAGACTCATAGGGTCCGGTCTGGTAAAGTAGCTCGCACCCCTCTGGTGCTTTTCGACACCAGCTTCCTCATCTCCGTCATGGAGCATCCCACGTCCTGGCGCGAGGACATGCTCGACAGGTTGGGGAACTTCAGGCCCATCGTCATCCGGCCAGTGTACGAAGAGCTCTCGCGTCTCGCAGCGCGGGAGACGAGGGGTGCCCGCTACGCCTCGCTGGCGAAGGCTATGGTAGACCGCGGGGAATTGGAGCTTCAGGATTCGGTGGGGGACGGGCCGGCCGACGACGAGCTGATGTCCCGGGCCCTCGAGGAAGGCGCCATCGTCGCAACCGTGGACAACGAGCTCATCCGTCAGCTGAGCTCCTCAAAGGTCCCCGTCCTGAGGTTGAGCCGTGGCAGGGTCACCGACGGCTGACACGGTGCCCGCCAGATGCAAACTTTAGGGTTCAGAGCATTTGAGCCTCCATTCCGTTGAAAGGCTCGCCTCAGGCGGGCTTTGCAGAAATCTTTAGTATAAGCGGATTAGGCCCCTACGAAGTTATTCATATTGTTTCAGCTAGTCGAACTTGAGGACGTCGTCCGCGTCCCGCCCAACAGGTTCGGCGCATCTCTCGAGAATGTCGCCTTGGAGCTGTTGAAGCTCAAGTACGAGAGTACGATCAATCCAGATTACGGTTACCTCGTGCTCGTGACTAACGTCAAGATCGACAAGGTCGGGAAGATAATCGCTGGAGACGGCGCAACCTACCACAAGGTGAAGTTCGAGGTCCTTGCCTTCTACCCACTAAAGCAGGAGATAATCGAGGGCGAGGTCGTGGAGATAACGGACTTCGGCGCCTTCGTCAGGATAGGCCCCACAGACGCGCTCCTCCACCTCAGCCAGATAATGGACGATTACCTCACGAGCGACGTGAAATCTGGCGTCGTCACAGCGTCGCAGAGCAAGAGGACGCTCAAGGTTGGGAGCAAGGTCCGCGTCCGCATAACGGCGGTATCGCTGGGTCACGGTATCTCGATGGGCAAGATAGGTGTCACGTGCAGGCAGCCCTACCTCGGAGCGCTGGAGTGGATCGAGGAGGACGTCGCCAAGGCGGCCAAACAGGCCAAGGCAGAGGCCCGGGCGGCCCAGTAGTGATAACTGATGAAGGAACTTGCCTGCAGAAAGTGCCACATGCTTACCACGGAGAAGAAATGCCCCAATGATGGTTCGAACGAGCTGAGCGACGAATGGTCAGGTCTCGTCATAGTCCTGGATCCGAAGCGCTCGCAGGTCGCGGAGACCTTGGCGATAAAGGTACCCGGAAGGTACGCGCTGAAAGTAAGCTAAACGGGAAGAAGTTTCGTCTAGTAGTCTCTCCGGCACTTAGAAGGGCGCTCAAGAGGCCCGTGGGCCAACTCTTTCTTCCACGACAGCTGAAGAAAAAGCGCTTCATCGACGAGCTCCGCTCTTCTCCTTTGGTGGTTACCGTTGGCGACCGGGTGACCGAGACGATGCACGAGCTCGGCAGGACCCCGGACGTGCAGGTGGTCGACCAGGTCGAGAGAAGGGTGAGGAGGTCTGCTCCTGATGTCCCGTACGTCACCTTGTTCAGGGCGGCAAACCCGGCGGGCGTAATAACATCCGAGGCCATCCGGGCCATAGAACTCGCCTTCGCAAGCGAGAAACCGTCCCGCGTGCTGATCGAAGGGGAGGAGGACCTGCTCGCGTTGCCAGCCGTGGATTCCGCGCCGCTCGGATCTTCCCTGTACTATGGCCAGCCCGGAGTGGGAGTGGTACTCGTCAGGGTGGATGAGAGGGCCAAGGCCTCGGTCGACCGCAGGATGACGGCAATGGGGCTTGAAACATGCTAGATTGGAGCGGTTTTTTCGAAGCAGAGGTCGGCGCTTCGGCGGCCCTCGCAGGTCTCCTCTTCGTGGGAGTTTCCCTGAACATGTCGAGAATCCTCGCGCTGAAAGGCGTGGCGGACAGGGCTCTGGAGGCCCTCACCCTGCTCGTGGCGATACTCCTCATCTCCTCTCTACAATTGGTACCCGGCCAGCCCCGAATCGCTCTAGGCGCGGAGATACTCCTGGTTGGAGCGGTCGCTTGGGTAGCCGTCACCACGCTCGAGCTCAGGACCCTGGGAGCCTCCGAGAGGCAGTATCGCAAGTATTACGTCAACAATCTCGTCATCGGTCAGGCCGCGGTCTTGCCGTACATCGCCGGCGGACTCGTAATGATCGCGCTCTCATCAGCTGGGTTGTACCTGGCGGTGGTTGCCGTGCTGGTTTCGTTCGTCGACGCGATACTTGACGCATGGGTCCTCCTCGTGGAGATAAACCGCTGAAAGCGTGGAGTCTTTTCCAGTTCCCAACGGCCCAAGTTTAACATAAAATCTCGTTTCCCTCTATGGTAACGACATTCTGTATACGCTGCCCCGATACGGCTCGCGGACCGACATCTTCACATATATCCAAGCGATCTGCCGTCCAGAACCGGAACCTCATCCGGATGAGCGGGTTTGCCGGTACCGCACCAGGGTCGAACGCTTCTTGAGATATTTTTAGTGGCGGACAGCGGTGTTCTGACAGGCTATTGG
>JASHZW010000061.1 GCA_030042335.1 Nitrososphaerales archaeon | reverse complement strand
GACGGTCGCCGCGAGCCTTCTCGTCCCTGCGGTGCTCGCGCTGTAGAATCCTTATGGCCGAAGGGCCCTCGCCGCGGTGGGCTCGTAGTCCAGCGGTGAAGACGTCGCTCTCACACAGCGAAGATCGCCGGTTCGAATCCGGCCGAGCCCATCCGACAAGGGGGGTAGTACCTTAGGCTCCGCAGGTGAGGCTCCCTTATCCCTCTGAAGCGGTTGGAGAAGTGCGGGGCCGATGGTCGACCTGAGACCAGTTCGAGGTCCACTGCTAACGCTGGGAGAAGTAGCGGACTCGCTTCGCGAGCTGGCCGGGGTCCGTCCTCCTCCACTCCGACTCGCAGCGAGGCTAGCCGTTCAGTCGTTCGAGACCCGAGTCGTGCAGACACTCACCCTGAGCCGAGCAGACCGAGAAAGCTTCGGAAGTGAACCCTCGACAGGCTTCGCTTTCAAGACTCCCGTGTGCAGGTACGGCAACTCCCCCGCCCATGCGACGAATGGACGGTTCATCACCGAGTCGTGCGGAATGGCCCCCGTGGAGGCGAGGCAACGGCTTGCCCTCCCACGGGATCGGACCGCCGCGTGCATGGCTGAAGGCGAGCTGATCTCGGACGCCTTGGTCCACGTAGGTCCCATCGCCGATGGACGAAGCGGCTCCACCGGCTCCGAGCAGGTCGTTCTTGCCCGAGAGGGCGACGTTCGGTGGCATAAGGTTCGCTGCCGGTAGGTCCGACAGGCCGAGGTCGCGATACTCGTCGGGCACATCCCACCCATTCATTAGCGGGCCTGGCATCACCTCGATGGTGAGCCCATGAGCAAGGGCGGGAAGGGCAGCGGGGGCAAGCAAGCGGCGAACAACCGATCCAACTCGATGAACCCGAATAACCCCGCGCACCACGCGTCGGCCAACAACCGGAGTAATCAGATGAACCCCAACAACCCGGCATACCAGTCTTCGAGGTCGCAGTCGAGCGGAGGTGGCGGCGGTGGCTCGGTCTCTTCAGGCTACGCTGGGGAGAGAGGCAAAGTAGGAGCCTGCCCGACTTGCGGATGGAGCGACGCTGCCCAAGGAACCGCCCCAATCTGCCCGATTTGTGGCTCTCGAATGGTCGCACCGTCCGAACAGGGTGGGGAGTAGTCCTCTCCCGAGTATCCGAACCCGGTCGATCTTGCCCCCGCAACAGCTCGGGCTGCCTCGGGTTCCCCACGCTCAAGCGTAAGCGCAGGCTGTCCTACGCGCGGCTCGCGAGTTCGGGTTCCATCGGAACGCTTATTTCCTCTGAGGCGTCGTTTCGGCTGGCCTCCCCCTTCATGGAGGGGGGGTGAATATGAGTCCCTCTGAGACCGCCCCCGCCGCCATTGCGGCGGACGAGGCTTACCCGCCGATTGACTACCGTGGCGTTGTTGACAGAGCGTTCTTACTTCGTCTTCTCGCCAAGGCGAACCCGCGACGCCACCACATGGGCGCGGTCAAGCCGAACAAGTTCGCCTACCTCGCTTCGAGGAAGGCACAAGAATCGGGGATCGCAGGATTTCGGTATCGATTCTTGAAGGCGCATCTGGGGCCTATGTCAAGCCTCGTCTATTCTGACCTCGGCCGGCTTTTTGGCGACGGGATGCTGAAGCGAGACAACGCGCTCTCCGCCCGAGGCGAAACCACCCTAGAGGATATCGAGAGCTTTTTTCACGCCAATCCTCAGTTCACAGCAATCGTTGATGGGGTGTCTCGAGCCTACGGTAGCACCCCGAGATACCGCTTGGTCGACCAAGTCCATTTGATGCAAGTCGGCTTCGGGAGAGATGCTGCCAAGCTAATCGACGATGTTCCGGATCGTACCTTACTCTTTGACCCTAACTTGAGCCCAGCGCTGGAGATGTCGCCAGAGTGGGGGGAGACCCTACTGCTAGCTTTCGATTCCGAAGCGAGGGGTCAGATCGAACGCTCGAAATCCGACGTGGCGGCAGGCCGCGTTAGACAGTTTTCCCGCTGGTCGACCTCGTAGACCGGTCGAGCTGGCCTGCCTCAGGTCGGCCCTATCCATCGTAGATTGATCCCCTGCCTCCCACGAACCGAAGTGTCACGATGTTGCCCGGCTTGCCGGGGCAGCCCTCGCACTTCACGTGGGCCTGGTGACTGTGCTTTCGGCACTCCTCGCAAACGGTGAAGACAACCCGGTCGTCTCCAATCCGGAACCTCCGGTGACCTAGGAAAGGAGCTTCCAGCTTGATCGTCTTTCGATAGGGGTCCCGTTCGAGGTCCTCGAGCTTGTGCTCAATCCGCGGTTGCTCGCCTGACTGGTATTCGTCCAGTTGCTCTCTGAACGTCTCCGTCTCGAAGAGGATGAACCTCTTGGGCGGGTTCAGAGGGACCGTCGGCACATCGACGACACCATGCGAGGCGAGTCATAAGCCTTCCCCGAGTCGTTTCTCGGTGTTGGCGCTAGGTCAGGCGGAGTATTCTGGTGGCACCGCCGCAACCGCCGCCGCGAGTTCTCGGCTTGGAGTGAGGCATTTCGGCTAGGCTATATACCAACGGTTCCGTCACCTCGGCCGAGGACCATGCCGAGCGTAGGCCAGTTCGAGTTCCCCGAGATTGCCTTTTCAGAATGCCTTGCGGTTATCGAGAAGGTTAAGCGCGACAAGGTTCAGACATTCGACACGCTTGTCGGCATCCTCGGCTACTCGAACCAGAAGAGCAGCGGGGTCGGATTGAAGATGGGGGCGTTGAACAAGTACTTCGGCCTCCTCGTTAAGGACGGAAACTCGATCAAACTCACTCCCCTTGGTGAGCGTATCGTCTATGACCTCGGAGGTCGGACCAGGGACTTGGCCTGCGCTGAAGCGGTCAACCGCGTCGCGCTGTTCAAGGCGCTGTATTCCCGGCTGGGTAGCGAGTATCATAGCAACGACTTCAAGCCAGTTCTTCATGACGTGACCGGCGCGAAGCCGGAGGAAATCGAGGAGAAGGCGGACCGAGTTGAAGCGCTCTACCGAGACGCCCTGCCATACCTTCGGCAGGAGCGAAGCGGAGCTCTCACTCCCCCAGCCACCGGTGAAGTCGAAGATCGTGGGACAGGAGCGCCTGCGGCCCGCCCGGGTCACTCTTTGCCTCCCTCGGTGGAGTCCTTGCAGGACTACCACGTCTATCAAACGGGCGACAGTTACGTTCGTTTGAAGAAGGATCCGGAAGTCCTCGAGGTTGCCAAAGGGGTCATCGAAGTCTGGCTGGCCCGGGCGAAATCGAAGCCAACTGCTGAGCCCGGCTCAAGTTCGGGGGCCGGAGGCTAGGTTCCCGGCCAGCGCCAGCTGCACGCGTCCCATTGCCGATGTTCCATGGCCCCTCGGAATTCGACCGGACCGGAGCGCCTTCCTCAACCTCGCGAAGCTCGCCCTCGGTATCCCATTCTTCGGTCCCCAGTCCAAGGGTAGCGCCAGGATTCGCTGGATGAACGGCTCGTAGACCTTCGCCCGTGCCCCGGTCGGTCCGACACCCAAGATGCGGGCGGTCTCGATCCGGTTCGCCTCTTTGCCAATCCCCTCGGTCCGGGACCGCCGGACGAGGACGTGCCGCCGGACCACCCGGCCCTCGGAATCGCGTTCGCACTTCCGATCCTTGTGCTCCGCGAACGTATCGACCACCGACCCCCAACTGCCTTGGTCGGAGAGCTCCATCAACGCATCCCGAGCGGCCGTGTCCGTCGCCGAGCTGAACGGGAGAAGATCGGATCGCCAGCCCTCGGTGGTGGCAGCGGGCTCGAGATAGCGGGCGGTCGTCATGAACATAAACGGGCGGATCGAGCCGAGCCGTTTCACGCGCGGCACGAGCATCGGTGTCGAGTACGAGAACTGCGCCGTCGCGGGCATCCCCGCGAATCTCTCGCCGGCCCTCCATCCATCCTCGATCGGGCTCTCTCAGGCAGCCCTCGCTTGGCTGCACTGGCCTGAGCTATGGCACACTGGGTCGCGCCCTGGTCTAGCCTCGAGATGTATTGAAAGAAGGCTCCAAAGAAGTCCTTCGCCCGCATCTGGTCAGCGGCCTCCTAACCAATCACTTCAATGTGATAGCGGTCATGCGCTTTCGTCGCAGGAGTATCCTCGCCTCGCTCTCCACGTGCACGTTTCGGTGATAATGAGTAGTCATCGGCTTCAAGAAACCGCCTGAGACACTCTTCCACGGTCGAGTTTGCCGTTGGCACGTGGAACACAGGCCCCCGACCCTACTGAATGTGAAGGGAATGGGTTCGGCCGCCCCCGAAGAGGCGGCCGCACAGCTGCGACACAGGAATATCTTCCCGCGAGAGCCGACCCTGACTAGGTCGCCGGACCATCGCACCTTCGCCTTGCAGCGGGTGCAGATCGTCCGTTTGGACGGCCTAAAGTGGCCCTTCCGCATCGCGGAAGTGGTTTTCCCAGGCTGTGCCAAAAATGGGGGCTTGAACCCCCTCCAAAAACTGTTTCATGTTTCCTTTACCAAGGGATTCTCCCAGAGTTCGATGGGCGACGCTCGCTAAGTAGCTTCCCCAAGCAAGCGCGATTCCCAACGATGCGACGGCTGCTGAGAATCTTCGAAGTAATCTGGCGTAAACTTAGAAGCAGTGTACAATCAAGACGAGACTTTTTCGGTTCATATAGGGGGCGTCGAGTCTGCGCGCCATGCAGCCCACTGACCCGACCGTGAGAGAGACCAAACGAATGCGGAGAGCCCGTCGCGATATCGCTCGGATCGAGCGTCATAAGGTGTGGGTCGCCAATCGATTGAAGGCCGCACGAGACCCAGCCGAGCTCGAAAATCTACGCCGTCTCTTGAGAGACCTCGCATCGACAGGACTTGCCCCGCGGTCCGGCCTCGCGTTCCAAGAGTCCCGTCTTCCGCTCCCTGACGGCCCACCGGAGTGCTGGTTGTGTCACACCTTCGTAGGTGGGCCGGTCCCCGTCAGGTATCAACGCCTGTTCGAGGACGAGCTGAGGGCCAATCCGGGACGCTCGAACCTTGCGGTCTGGCGGAGCTTGGGCTACCACCAGAACCAGGACATCAAGCGGGGTGGACGCGGATTCGTAACCCTGGGCCGGCTGTCCCACTCAGAGCACGTAGATTTGTACGAGGAGTGGCGGACAGATCGAGACCGTGCCCCCGCATCCCGCTAGTCGATCCTGTTCGTGGGGTAGTGCAACTTCCGGTGAATCGGTACTATCCCCCATCCGACAAGGATCCGGCCCGTTTCGGCCCCCTCATCGCCCCGGCGGCCTGCTCCGGCGACCACTCCGGCCTCCCTAGGCTCGATCGGCTCTACGCTCTGCGTCTCGCTTCGGAACCTCTCCCCGCCTCCGACCCAAGAGACGAACGACCCGGCTCACCCCTTTCCCGTGGGCCGGCCCGCCCCTTGCTTCGAGTTTCCGTTCAGTAGGGCCGTTGATCCAAGCGCACGCCACTCGGCCCACGTGGCTCCTCCCGAAGGATGCACTCTGATACAGACGGATACGGCCGGACTCCGCTCATACGGCTTACTTCTGGCCCAGGAAGATCGGGGTCATCTTCGGGCTAGTTGACACTTGAGTCGAGGAAAAGTAATGATACCCTAGGCAGAGATTGTGGGGCCCGTGCCTCCGGCCTACTGCCCCTCCTGCGGTTCCTCAGCGGCTCTCGATGCAACAGTCTGTTCCACCTGTGGCTGCCAGTTGCCACCGGCTCCGCCGCAGGCTCCAATTCCTGTGGGACCTCGACCCCGCAGCGAGCCGCCTGGGCCATCTGCCCCCAAGGCTAGGGGCGTTGCTACTCCCCCCCAACCCCGACCAAAGCTCGCCGCCAAACAAGGACGTGCCCTGCGCAAGACGCCGGCCGCTCCCCCGCTCACGGCGCTCGGGCCCGTGTCGGCAAAGGGTCGTTATCACGCTCTCAGACTGAACGCCGGCTGGACCAGGTGGTTCGAGACGCCCAACACTGACTGTTACAGCTTCCGAGCGACAACCCCTGAAGCCATTCTCGATACCGTGGGCCCGTCGCTCGGTTCGCAGGGATATGTCCTGTCGTTCGCCCAGGACCGGCGAACAGTCGACGCAATGCAGCGACCGCTCGGTCACGA
>JASHZW010000060.1 GCA_030042335.1 Nitrososphaerales archaeon | reverse complement strand
GTTGGATTCGATTGTAGTCCAAGTCCCAATAGATGCTGGCAGTTTCAACATAACCGGGGCAGCATTCGCGCCCTCCCCGACGACCATCTACTCTCCAGCGACTACGTAATGCCCATGGCACACAGGAACGCCTTCGTCGGGCTCGGCTGCATGCTGGTCCTTTTTGCTTACCCTCCACGCGACTGTTTCCCCCAGGTAATGGTCAGGCTGAAAATCAGCGGATACTTTCTAGCGATACCAGTATAGACAGTCTTTCCTGGGGTCGCTTCTCTATGTGCTTGTGTTCGGTCGTGCCAAACGAAAACACGACAAGCGCTACCTGAGGGTCCCTGTTGGCATCTTTTGCATCACGGCCGGTCCGAATACTCCACCTCGAAGGTATCGTCGGCGACTTCCGTTACCGAGGAGATCATCGGTATCTCCAGCGAGGTCTCCTGTAGTGTCATAACGGGGAAGCCATAGTTTTCGTTTATGTGGCGCATCTGAGTATTCCGCTCGGCGAACCTCTTGTGTCTGCGGAGCCGGTCTTCATTGTATGCGTTACTAAACTCCACTGCACGCGAAAGCCGTGATTCGATGACATTCTTCAGACCACTCTCGATCTCTATCGAGACGCTGTTCCTGCCCGCTGCCATTGCCGCCAACGTAGTAACGCCCGTCCCGGCGAAGGGATCTAGCACGGTGTCGTCCACCACAGAGTACATGCAGACAAGCCTGTGGGCCAGCTCGAAGGGGAACGACCCGCTTCGGGAACGCGGCCCGGCTCCCTTCATGTCCTGCCTGTCTCCGTGCAACCCCTCCCAGACGTCCGAAAACCAGACGTTCCTCTCCTCCCAGAAGTAACTGCTCTTCCTCCTCATCGATCGCTCCTTCTCCGTGCTGAATGTCCTCGTTCCAGGCTTCCGATATGTCATGATGTATTCATGTTCCTGCGTGACATAGGCTCCTGGAGGGAGCATGCCCGAACCCATGAACTTGTTCGGCTTGTTGGACGTCTTCCTCCAGATTACCTCCGGCAGCGCGCGATAACCGCGTGCGAACAACTCACGCCCCATCACCAAGTGGTTGGGATAGAGGCCGAAGACACCGTCGACCGTCCGTGTGGCATCCCCGATGTTGATACAAATGGTTCCACCCTGTTTCATCGAGGGGTCGAGCGACCTCCAGACCCCATCGAGGACACGGTTCATCAGCTCGTGCGCCGATCCTCCGTCCCTCTGCTCGAGTTTCTCCCCGATGGCTGGGTCGAGCCGGCAGAAAAGACCGTCCCACATCTCGATCATGGGGTAGGGCGGAGAGGTCACTACGAGGTCCACGCTCCCCTTTCGGAGCCGCTTAAGCTCGCGGGCTGAATCTCCATATAGTAACCTGTGTGTCGTCTTCACAGGCTCGCTCTCACCGGGCCTCCCCGAACTGGTATGTGGGGAGGGAGAGGTCGCAGATGTCCCCGAAGGTCCTCGATATCCTCTCGAGCAGGCCGATGAGGTCTACGATCAGGTGGGTGGGCACCCCTTTCGTCTGCGCTATCTTCCTGAGGGACTCATCCACGCGCCTTTCCATCGCGGCGACCTCGAGGTAGCCCGTCCTCCCGCGACCCTGCTTCCTCTCGATGAACGTCCTGACGGAGACCTCCTCCATCTCCTCGAGTATTCCGAGCACTTCACTGATTCCCCTGGCAGACTCGCCCCGGGGCACCTCCTCGCCGCCCTTCCCCGAGAACTCCGCTATCGAGTCCCCCAACCCCTCGAGGAAGCTGGCGAGCACCCTGTAGTCGAGGCACTCCACCGGCGTCAACCCGTATCTTCCCGCCAGTTCCTGATCGATGGTTGCCGTCCTTATCGCGCGCACGAGCAGAAAGTAGAGCCGGTCCACTTCATCATCTCTCTCAGAGACGAGCGAGAGAAGCTTGGCGTCCTCGGCCTTTACCGCTTCCTTGGCATCCCTTAACATTCCCCGGGTCAGGCTCCCCATCCTCCTCACTATCTTCTCGGGGTCGAGCGTCGAGGGTTCGGGGAGGAACTGGAGGGTGAGGCTCTTGGCATCCTCGTCCATTATCTCGAGCCCGACCAGCCTGTGTATCATGCCCTTGATTCTCTCCCTGTCCTCCTTCGCGATGACTTGGGAACCTTCGACCTTGATTACATTGCTCCCAATCAGGTAGGCTCCGGTGAGGTCATTGATGACGTGAGAGATATTCTCCCGCGGATATTCTATCATGGTGGTCTTGGGCGACTGTCCTTCCGTGCCGACGGGACTGACCATGAGCCTACTCGGAGACACTTCCTCGACGAGCACAGATGCACCTCTGGCGACTTTGTTCCTCTGCGCCCACTTCTTGGGCAGAGAAATCAGTACAGTTCCTCCGCCCATCTCAAGGACCTTCCTCGTATCCACGAAAATATAGAGCTCTCTATATTATTTATAGGTTATCTTGATATGGACTCGGCGAACCCGCTTGCCTAGGACACCGGGCTGCTACGAGTATCGTGAACCATGTTTAGTCGGGGAGAAAGAGAGGTGACGAAACGGGAGCTGCTCAAGGAGATAAGGTCCACCCGAGGCACTGAGCTGG
>JASHZW010000059.1 GCA_030042335.1 Nitrososphaerales archaeon | reverse complement strand
CTTCCCGATGTACATCTTCCTGCTCTTCCGGAGCTCCGCGATTACCGCCTCGCTCTCTCCGTATAGTGTCCCCTCGGCGATTCCATAAGAACCGTCGCTGGTCTCCACTCTGACGAAGAGCCACTTCTTCCAAGGGTTGTCAATCAGGTATGTCTGCACGTTGTCGATCTTCATCGTAATCCACCTTTGTCCGGAGTCATGCTAGAGAAAGCGTCGTCCCGCTATCCGCTTGGAGACGTGGTTGATGAGGTTGATCTGCGAGTGTAGCTCCTGCCTTTGCTGCGTAAGGATTTCCAAGAGTATCCAGTCGTCCTCCTCTGCCTTGTCGATGACCTCATCGAGGCGATGCATGGCGACCTTGAGAGCCACGAGAGTACGCTGGATGGTCCGCCTCATCGCCTTCTGCCTCTTCTCTTCTTCTGTGGCACTCTCCTCCTTCCAGACCAGACTTCCCTCCTCCTTCCGGGCGAAGTCGCGCTTTATCCTGCGCACCTCCCTGCTCGAGAGTTCTATCTCCGATGAGATGGTGAGCAGATTCGCCTTCAGTTCCTCATCCTCTATTGCGAGTATCTCGATGGCCAAGGTAGGATTTTTGCGGCGCCGCAAAATCGCCTGCGTGTCCTCAGGGAGCGTGAGAAGCGTCAGCCGTCTCGAGACATAGGTGACGCTCTTTCCGAGTTTCTTGGCAAGTTCCGACTCGGAGCCCCAGCCATACCTCGTGGTGTAGTCTTCGAAGGCCTTGGCCTCCTCGAACGGGTCGAGAGACTTCCTGTTCACGTTCTCGACGAGCGCGACCTCGAATGCTTCCTGGTCGTTCAGCTCGGCAATCTGGCAGGGGACCTTTCTCCAGCCAAGCAGGCGCACCGCCGCCAGCCTGCGCGAACCTGCGATGAGCTCGAACTTGTCATCTACAGGCCGGACTACTATGGGGTGGAGCAGTCCGTGGTGACTGATGGAAGCGGCGAGTTCGGTGATGTTCCCTCTGTCGATGCGCAGGTCGAACTTCGGGTCACGAATGGAGCTTATCTTGACCTCTTCGGACACACTCGGAGAAAGTTCCGCGTCCATCCAAGCTCTTCCAGCGGCTCTCGTGATATAAGAATTTGCGAGCTATCGGGCTTGACCCAGCAGACCCTCGACGTACTCCCTCGCCTCGATGACCTCCTGCTCCACATCCATACCTGAGACGTCGAGGCTGAGGATGCCATCGTACCTTACCTCACGCAGCGCCTGGAAGATGGGCTTCCAGTCGGTAATCCCCTGACCCGGAGGCCAGTGGCTGTCGGTTATTCCGTCGTAGTCGCTCAGGTGGACGCTGAAGATCTTCTCTCCGAGTTTCTTCATGGAGAGCGCAGGTATCTCCCTTGCGATGCGTATGTGGCCAAAGTCGACCACGCCGCCGAGGTTCTTCGACGGGACGGCGTCCATCAGCCTGAGCAGCGAGTCCGTGTTCCCGAGAAGGTCCATGGGGCGGGGTTCGACGGCGAGCCTAAGGCAGGTTTCTTCCGCTAGTCCAGCGTACTGCCGCATCCGCGAGACATATCCGGACCAGGTCTTCTCCCACGAGAAACTGGCGGAATACCGTCGGGACCGCTCGAAGGGAATGGAGGGTGAAAGTATCTCGAGGACCTCCGCGCCTACCTCCCCGGCGAAGGCCGCGAGCTGCGACCACGCCTTCTCGACGTGCCCGCGCTCGACCCGCTCGATCGTCCATGGCGCGAGGAAGCTTACGGCCAAGTTGTCTATCGTGAGCGACCTGTCTTCGCAGGTCCGGCGGATGCGTTCGGTGCTCTCCTTCTGCGACATAATCCTGAGATTTCCCTCGCTCGGAATCCAGAGACAGAGAGAGTTCAGACCGAGGTCGGAGACGCGTCTTATCCAGTTCACGGTGAACTTGAGGTCCGGCTCCCTGCGCGGCGTCCACGCGTTAATCGACTTTCCTGAGACGGAAGGACCACTGAACAGCTGCTCGATTATACGCGAACCGCAGTTTAGCTTCATCCCGCGGGCCTCCTTTTGGCCATGCATCGCGTCCCTATTTCCGCTTTCGGAATCTATTCTGGCGGGATTTCGGCAGCCGCCTTGAGGAGATTCATGCCCCTGTTCTTCAGGTAGGCATACCTGATCGCGAAGATTATCGCTCCCACGATGAAAATCGTGGCGAGTATCACATCAGAGAGCGGTGTCGAAGGTCCTATCGCGGGCGTCGTGAAGGCCCAGTACGCTGTCGCGCCCATCGCAATCATCGAACAGAAGCCGACTATCGTGATCAGCGGGACGGGCCACTTGGCGCCGGGCATCGCAGATGCAATCTCCTTCTTCCTCCAGGGCAGGACGATGGCCGTGATACTGATGATCACCCAGATCACAGTGAAAATCGCCGTTGAGTTGAGGAAGTCCCCGACGAACGTAGTGAACGTACTCAGATAGATGAAAATGGCCCCAACGAGGATGCTGAGCGCTGTTGCCTTCAGAGGGAACCTGAGCCTGTCGCTGATGTCCGCGAAGGCTACCGGAAGCATCCTGTCGAAGGAGAACGCGAAGACATAGCGTGACGCGATGAAGAGCAGGGAGCCCATCCACCATATGAAGGCGAGGAGCCACCCGAGCTGCACTACGAAGAGGGCGACGCTGTTGTGGATGACCATCGGCTCGAAGAACGAGAGCCACGGGCCGACGGCGAACGGCCAATGTCCACTCGAGGAGAGGGCCAGCGCCGCCTGGTTGAACTCGTAGCCTATCATGTTGACTCCCCAGTACATGCCGAGGAGGTTTGCAATCGCGTCGATTACGAGTGCCATCACGATGCCCCAGAGCATCCCCTTCTTGATGCTCCTGACCTCGCCTCCCGCGTAGCTGCTGTAGTTGAAGCCGTTCCACTGGAGCACGCCGAACGGAACAGCCACCAGTGTCGCCGAGAGAGTGATAGGAGCGAACTTCCACCCGTTCGCCGAGGCCGTCTGAAGTATCCCCTGGTACGAGGTAGCTACTCCTCCGTAGTTGTTGAAGTCCGCGATGAAGGTCGCATTGGACGTCGTCGCGAGGTAGGCGAGGCTGACGAGAGTGCCCACGCCTATCACAGCGGCCAGGATTATCATAGTCCAGCTATAGAACTTCGAGCCGAGGCTGGTTATCAGGACGCCGCAGCCAAGGTCGAAGAGCGCCAGGGCGAAGACGATGTTCGTGTTCGAAGAGATGGTGGAGGCTAGGCTGACCCAGGCCGGGATGTTCCACGAATAGCCGAGGGAAGCGAAGAACACCGGTACGACCGTCGAGGCAAATATGACGGCGACTCCCCCAAGAAGGGCGAGGAACGCCACCCACATCGACCAGCCCGCAACGAACCCGATCCCGGGATTCAGGGTCCTGCTTGCCCAGACGTAGTCCCCTCCCGACCTGGGAACTGTGATGGTGAACAGGTAGTACATTATGCAGAGGGGAATCATGAACAGGAGGCCTATCAGTGATGGGTTGAGGATGCTTGCACCCGGATCGACCCCGCCCACGAAGTTGATTTGAAGAGTATAGCTGAGATATGTCGGCCCTGTCACGGCGAGGCTCATCACGAGCGCGTCCACCCAGTTCAGCGACCGGACTAGGCCCGTAGCCTGCCTCAGGAAAACCTGCTGGCCTGTGGCCATCTGGGACTTGAGAAAACTAGACGACTCTAATAAGGAATTACGACATTACGTCGTTATCGTTTGGAGAAATCTGCAATATGACATTTATGCAGACAGTTTTCTCTAGATGCCCCTCACGCAAGCTCACATGAGCTTGAGCTGGATGAAGTTGTTCGGGACGGCTATCGCGGCCGGTACCAGGGACCGCGATAGCGGAGGAAACGGAGAGGAACGCGTAGAACGGATGCATCCTCCTCCACCTGCTCGCCGCCACGGCCGTCCAGAGGATGGCTACCGCGGACCATGACCTTCGGATTTCCGGCGCGGAGAGCAGACCAGCTCACGGCCTCCCCTCGATATCTCTACATCGTCGCGTATGCGTAAGGATTCACAGGACCGAGAAAAGAGAATCATCGATGAGGCGAACATGTCCTGCTCTCATGGAGCTTGGCAGCGATGTTTGGCGTTCGTTCTCAATATGAGAATCCTGTTCTATCGAGTACTGTCTTCGGCCATATCACATCTGTGATTAAGAAAATATGATTGCGTCTATCGCGACAGTATCCGCGTAGTTCTCACCG
>JASHZW010000058.1 GCA_030042335.1 Nitrososphaerales archaeon | reverse complement strand
ATCTTGTCGGCGACCATGTGGTGCAGCTTCTGGTAGTAGACCACGCCGATGAAGACGTCGACAGCGAACTTCTTGCCGGTCTTGCCGTCGTAGAGGACCTCCCTTCCGGTCGGCTCAAAGCCGTGCTCCTGGAGAATCTTCTCGAGCTCTTCCGGTCTTTCGCCGGCGAAGCCAGTACCATCTGCAGGTACACCCCTGAGCGACGCGGCCTTGCCTGCTATGGACTCGATGAATTGTCCGACCGTCATTCTTGACGGGAACGCGTGCGGGTTGATGATGACATCCGGGACGACTCCGTCCACCGTGTAGGGCATGTCCTCCTGCGGTACGACGAGCCCGACGACTCCCTTCTGTCCATGTCTCGAGGCGAACTTGTCCCCTATCTCCGGCGTGCGCATATCCCTGACCCTGACCTTGAACATCTTTCCTCCCTCGACGTTCTCGGTCATGAAGACCGAATCGACGACTCCGGTCTCGGTAGGCCTGACTGCAACAGAGGTGTCCCTCCTGTATGGACCCTTGATCTCGAACTCCTTGTACTCTTCCATGAACCTCGGCGGGGACGTCCTTCCGATGACGACGTCGCCTCCGGTGACCTGGGACTCGTGCATCACGACCCCGTCACCTTCGAGCAGGCGGTAGAACCTCTCGCCTCTGTAGCCACGGATGTTGGACTCTGCGGACGGGACTTCGAAGGTGTCGCGCATCCCTCCGAGGTACTGCTTGGACTCTCCCTCGTAGAGACGGTAGAAGAACGAGCGCGCGAAACCTCTCTCGATTGAGGACTTGTTCATGATGATGGCGTCCTCTATGTTGTAGCCCTCGAAGGAGAGCACCGCGACCACCGCGTTGGTCCCGAAGGGCCTCTCGGTGATGTTGAGGAGCTCCGTGGACTTGGTCTTCACCATCGGGGACTGCGGATTGACCAGCAGGTGCTGTCTGACGAAGGTCGAGAGCGGGTAGGTCGGGGTAGAGAAGCCGAGCGACTGTTTGGCCATGGCTGACTCGTACGTGTTCCTCGGAGACTGGTTATGCTCCGGGTATGGGATGATGGAGGCGGCGATTCCGAACATGGCTCCCGGGTAAAGCTCGAGGTGTGTGTGCCTCGAGGTGACCTCCTCGGGAGACATGGCAAGGTAGCAGTTCTCCTCCTCGTTGGCGTCGATGAGCTCGATGATTCCCTTCTCGACGAGGTCCCTCCAGGTGAGCTCGCCCGCGGCAACTTTGGTGATCATCTCCTGTGTCAGGAGCGGCCTGCCATTGTCCGCCACGATGAGCGGGCGCATGACCCTGCCGGCGCTCAGGCTGACATAGAGCCTAGCGTAGCCCTTCTTGTTCAGCGGGGCGTAGTAGAGGACGCTGGCGCTAGGGTTGATCTGGCCCTCGCGCCTTAGCTTCCTGAATGCCTTGGCCAGGCGCTCGCCATCGTCGACATATCCGATGAAGCGTCCGTCCATGAAGATCTTGCAGCCTTCCAAGGCCAGCTTCTCTGGGATGTCGCGGATGGGTTTGGCACCGAGCTCCCACAGCCTCTCCTCCACTTCGGACGGTGGCACGCTGACGGAGATCGTCGCGGACAGAGCGAGGTTCTTGACTAGACCGCAGTTCACACCCTCAGGGGTCTCGGACGGACATATCCTACCGAAGTGCGTCGCGTGCAGGTCTCTCGCCTCGAAGTTAGGCTGCGACCTGCTGAGGGGCGATTGGACGCGTCTGAGATGGCTCAGGGTGCTGAGGTAGTTGGTGCGGTCGAGCAGTTGCGTGACACCAACCTTCCCCCTTCCCCAGTTACCCGTCGCGATTGCGTTGTTGAGCTTGTCGGTGATGATGCCGGTCCTGATTGCAGCGCCGACTACATTACCACCGCGCTTCTGTCCGGCCCTTTCCAGCTGATACTTCATGTCCCTGACCAGGTTCCTGAACGAGGTCCTGAACAGGTCTGCGAGCATCTGGCCCGCGAACTTGACCACCTTGTTGCCGTAGTGGTCCTTGTCGTCCGGCTCTATCCAGCCGAGCCTGAGCTCCATCAGCTTGCAGATGGCCTCGCCCAGGAACATGGCCTTGTCGTAGCGCTTGTCGTCCGCCTTGCCGAGGTGCGGGAGGAACCCCCAGTCGAGCATCGACTGCGCCCTCTTGATCCTGAACTCCTCGAGCATGCCATGTGCGACTCTGTTGCCTATGTAGACGAGCGCGTCCTTGTCTGTAGGCGCCTCCGAGGCCTTGTCGAAGGAGACCTCGAGCAGGTCCTGAACCTCCTGCTTCGGTGAGACGGCATTGGCGATGTCCTTGTCGGACTTGATACCGAGCGCCCTCATGATGATGACGAAGGGAAGGTCGACAGGGCAGCTCGGGATCTTGACGTTGATCGAGCCATCCTGCTTCAGCGTCGCCTCGAGCTTGGACCTGTAGCCCACGACGGAGGAGTAGACCCTAGCCTTGTATGTGGCTACGCCGCTGGCCTTCTCGACGTCGACGAGAATCTTGTTGGGGGAGAGGTCCTCCAGCCCGACGATGACCCTCTCGGAGCCGTTGATGATGAAGTAGCCGCCTGGGTCGTTGGGGTCCTCGCTCGCCGCAATGAGCTGCTCCTTGGTCATCTTGGAGAGCTGGCATAGGTCGGACTTGACCATGACCGGGAGGTCGCCGATGTGCTGGCGCGTCGCCTCGCGGGACATCCCTTCCTCCTCGATGGTCATGTCGAGGTAGATCGGGGACGCGTAGGAGAGGTTCCTCAGCCTGGCCTCCATGGGAAAGACGTTGCTGACCGAGCCGTCTATCTCGATAACCCTCGGTCTCCCGAGCTCGACCTTACCGAACTTCACCTTGTATGGCGTGCTGACGGTCTCTATCTCGACATCTCCGATCTCGTCTATGATGGACTGCAGGCCTCTGCTGATGAACTCGTTGTAACTGTTAAGGTGCTGCCTAGCTACGCCTTCCTTCTCGAGGAGGTCCCGAAGGACTATCCACGAGTCATACTGCTTTACTACCTGTTTGCTCATCGTCAACCCTCCACGACGTAACGATAGTAGACGGTCTCGCCGGCCGTCTCACTCTTTCTCGTTATGCGCACAAAGTCACCTGGCTTTGCGCCGATGGACTTCGCCGCCGCGTCGGTGGAGGAAACAAACGGAAACTGATTGGGCGTGGCGTTGAACTTCTGCAGTACCGCCTTCGCCTCGTCAGGAGTCATGAGCTCGTGCCTCGGCACGAGGAAGTGGTCAGTGGGCTTGAAGGGTAACTCTTCTTCAGCCTTCTTAGCCTTCGCTCTAGGCATTTACAGACACACTCCGATAGAGTAGTGGCACTAAGTGGGGCATCAAGTGCACTATAAGGAAACCTAAGCAGGCCCGCCGCTGGGGGAATATATATAGCCTTCGGTCACCTGCATTTAAGGCTTCTGTCGCCCTCACGGTGAACCGGCCTGGATGTCCGTCGACGCCTCGGATTCCGGGGAGCCGCTCCGTATGAACACCTTGGTGAAGGAATAGAGGGACGCCACCACTATGAAGGCGAGGAACGCGGCGGAGATCAGGACCGTGTCGAGCGTGTTAGGACCACCAAGGGTCCCGTCCAAGTCCCTCAGCCCCAGGATTACGATGA
>JASHZW010000057.1 GCA_030042335.1 Nitrososphaerales archaeon | reverse complement strand
CGTTATCCCTCCGAGCCCCTGCCCCAGCGAGGACGCAATGGTGAGAGAGGCATAGACCGTCGAGACGAAGGACGCGAGGCCGGAGAGGGAGGGCGCGAACGTAGCTGTGATGGAATCGCTGACTCCCGCGAGTCCCTGGCTGAACGTCGGGGAGACCGAGACGGATTGCTCTAGGGCGGACACGAACGCGGCGAGCGAAGAGAGCTGTGGCGAAACCCCCACTGCTACTGACTCGGTCAGGCCGGCGAGCCTCAGACCTATGGCTGGCGCCAATACTAGCGAGGCGCCTACGGTGCTCGCGAACGCGGCGATGCCGGTCAGCGCGGGCGCCAGTCCCACAGAAACCCGGCTAGAGAGCCCCGCGATCGCGAGGGCGAAGGTTGGAATGAGAGAGACCGAGGCAGACAGCGAGCTCCTGAACGCGGCGAGGGACGCGAGGTATGGCGAGACCACGACCGAGGCCGACTCGGCTATCCCCGCGACCGATTGAAGGACGGAGGGGGAGAGAGCGATCGACCCCGAAAGGATCGACATCAACGCCGCGAGGCTGCTCAGCGACGGCGCGAGCGCGTCGGAAGCCGAGAGCCTGATCCCCGAGAGCCCCTGCACTACAGCGGCGGTGACCGAGACAGCCGTCGTGAGGGTCGCCATGACCGCGCGGGCGACCGAGAGGCTGGCGCTCACCGAGAGCGACGCCGCGGCCTTGAGGCCAGAGAGGCCCTGCTTCACGGCCGGAGAGACGACGACCGAGGCGGCGAGCCCCGCAAGATAGGACGCCCGTCCCACGAGCGTCGAGGTGAGGAGGATCGAGGCCGCGCTAAGACTCGCGGCGACCTTCTCGCCCAACGAAGGCCCTAGAGCGATAGATGCGTGGACGGCGAGCCCTGAGAGCCCCTGGCGGAGCGTGGCCGCGAGCGAGACGGAAGCGGACAGCGTAGACGCGAACCTCGCCAGGGCCTGGAGCGCGGGCGAAACCGAGACGGAGACGGAGTCAGTCAGACCGGCCAGCCCCTGCCGCAACGAGGGGCTTAGCGAGAGCGTCGCCGAGATGTGTCCCACGTACGCGGCGAGCCCCTGGAGGGATGGGCTGACGGAGAGGGTGAGAGACCTCGTGATGCCGCCCAGCCCCTGCTTGAGGGCGGGCGAGAGCGAGAGGGATGCGGTGAGGCTGGCTAGATAGTGTGCGAGCCCGGTCATCGACGGCGACACCAGTATCGAGAACGACTTGACGAGCCCTCCCAGCGCGGGCTTGAAGGCCGCCGCGACCGAGACCGAGACCGCGTCCATCGAGGCGAGGACCTGCTTTATCGTGGGGGCGAGCGAGATACCCTCGGAGTCCTTCGCCCCTGCGCCCTGGTTGGAGGTCGGAGTGAGTGAGAGCGAGCCCGAGCTGCTCCCGAAGAACTGCATCTGGGGGAAGATGCCCGGCCACTGGGGGACGATGTCGTAAGAGGAGCCGCTGAGGAGAGAGTTTCCGGTCGAAATGGCCCCGTAGAGGTTGTAGGCCGACGAGGAGATGTCGCCTCCGCCTCCGGACAGCATCCCCTTGAGTATGAAG
The DNA here is from genome assembly GCA_030042335.1 of Nitrososphaerales archaeon. The sequence goes on along the minus strand of JASHZW010000057.1, from coordinate 1,578 downwards.
TTCGCCGAGGTCTGGTCGCTGCCCCCGAAGTCGGCCATGGCGGGGGTCGACCCGATTATCAAACCCACGATGAAAAGAGCAAGAACGGATGTCTTTCTCATTGCGTCGGCGTCACTACTATGTAAGACCCGGCATCGACGGTCAACACGTTGGTCGTAGCAAGGGTCGTGACACCAAACTCGATGATCAGGGTAGTCGAGGTCGAGCCCACGTCGACTTCTCCGGCGATGATGTACGACTGCGCGGCGGTTGGCGCCGTAGTCCACAGATCAGTATCCGTCGTGGAGACAGGGGGCTGAGCTTGCGCGCCGATAACGCCGACATCATTCAGTGTGACCCCCGTGTCGAGCTGATGAACTTCGATTACCGGATTCGCTCCGGTCGGGGTGGCGATAGGGACGAAGGCTTGGAAATTGTAATCCATGTTGGCGGCCAGCGGAACCGAGAATACAGTCGTCGCAGGCCTGATGACAAGGCTGACGCAGCCCCATATGCTGGCCGTGCCAGCTGTCGCAGGCCATGTCGTCGTCGTAGAGGTCAGAGAGGTGGACTTTTCCGTGAGATAGTAGAGACTACCGGTCTCCCCGTTGGCAAGAGTGAAGCTCGTTCCGGCGGTGTCCGTGCCCGTCGTGGTCTTCGTGTAGACAGCGAGCAGCAGAGGTGTTCCAGTGAATGATACCGCCGTGGCGCCGTTCGTTCCAGTTCCGCAGGCGAAGGTCTTCGAGCTCGCCCCGTTGATGGCGCTCGCCGTAGCCATCACCTTGTCGGAGCCGCTTATCTCGAAGATATAGAGTCCACAGATGTGCGTCGCGCTGCAAGTTGTCCCATAGGTCCCCGAGGTAACGGTGTCGGCACCGCCCTCGCCGCTCATGGCGACCCAGCAGCTGGTCGAGTCGGCAGTCACCTCGCTAGCTAGGGACGTATAGCTGTTCGAGAGGCTATCCGTCGGGGCGCCGAGCGCTGTCGTCTCGCCCGACTGCCCTTCGCATACGACTATCGTGTCTTGCGCTCCGAGGGAGTTCGCGAACGCCAGCGTCGTGGAAGTCCCCGTGGTGATGGTCTTGAATGTGTTCTGCACGAGCGTTGGGGCGGACGTGCTCAATGGGATGGCGGCGTCATTGTGGATTTCATAGTTGGTGCAAGTCGGGGATGTCCCAATAGTGCTGATGTAGGAGCCCGCGGAGCAGCCGCTGGGGAACGAAATCAGGCTCCCCCAGGCCACTTGCCCGTCCTCGTATGGAGCCGCCGAGAGCGCTATCCTCGGGGTCAGATAGGTGCCTGAGCACCCGATGCACACCGCCAGATAGTATGGTTCGCTGAATGGGACGGAGGCCCACGATGTATATTCGGGGCTGCCGGTGCCTGCGGTGCCCGCGCCAATCTGGACGTAAAAGAGCCCCCGCGAGTCCGGGGTGACGGATTGCGTCTCGTTGTAGATGAGGTCCCCCCCGGTAGTCGCGTCGTAGAGCGAGAACGCGACGGTTGTCGCGGAAGTGATCGGAAGCCCGTTGTTGTTCGTTAGCTGCCCCTGGAACGCGAGATAGTCCGAGGGGGCGCTCAGGGCGTAGGCCTGCGGGA
>JASHZW010000056.1 GCA_030042335.1 Nitrososphaerales archaeon | reverse complement strand
CGACACCCCAGATCTGCGTCTCCTCTGCGCAAACGCTGATCGCCGAGTCGTCTGGGTACGGCCACTTGTACTCGGTCAGCGTCCCGTTGGGGAAGAGGTGCGCTACCCCCGGCAGGCCCCACTCGCCGATCCACACAGACCCGTCGGGCGCGACCGCGAACCCCGCCGGCGTCCTGTTGGCCGAGAGGTTGAACTCGGTGAGGGCGCCGAAGGTCGTAGGCGTGAGCTGCTCGTCCTGCGCTGGAGGCGCGCTCTCGCAGGTGGTGCTGGTCGAGCTACCTATCGTGAGGATGCTCGAGGTGGAGGTGGTCGTAGACGCGTGCGAGGGCGGCGCGAAGACGTAGTATCCGGTGACCGCGGTCCCGATGAAGAGTATGGCTGCGACGACCACCAGATACCGCGCGGCAATCGCCCCTCTCCCCGGACCCGGCACAGCCCGCATGGCGTTCGGCGAGCGCCGTGAACGGCGTTAAGCTTTGTGGCGCGGAACCCGTGGCGTTCATACCCCGCTCGGGGCGCCAGCTACTGTGGTTCAGAGTGCAAGCGTTATATGAAGTAATGACCGTTGACATCCACCACTACAAGAGGAGGCTTGAATCCGGCTCTCGGGAGTCTCGACAAGGAATGCTTCGCCGAGGAAGATAGGCCTCTCCAATAGTTGGGTAAAGACCGCACCCCTTGACCGCTATTCGTCGACAGATTATACACCGCGTAACAAGTATTACACAATGATAACAATTGATTACAAGTCAGGGAGCGAGCACCGCGCTGAGACTCGGTCCTGTCCGTCATAGTGCTGCTAGAGACGCCAAGGCTCTGAAAGTATATCCCTTTCTCGGCACTAGCACCGTCTTTGGCGTGCCACCTTAGCAGGCCGTCATAAGATTCTTTCCGCTTCGGGTGTCCACCCTTCTCATGTTCTCGTTGCGCTACGAAATCTCACCTATTGGAGTGCGACCTGCCATAAAAGACAGCAACGAAAGCCGACCTGGGCTGCCCAGCGCGGACACAAAGGCTTAATTCCGCGCCAAATCGTCGGCTTTTGTCGATGTTAGATAGTAAATCGTCAGGCACGGTCCACATCCTTTGCGACAGGCACCAGATCAGACTCAATGAGACCTCACCGGGCAACTTCCAATGTCCTGTGTGCGTACAGATGGCCGGAACGAGGCGGCGCAGAAGGTAGCGCCTGCCTGTTGCCGTCTTCTCTACCTCCGGATGATAGACGGCCAGCCCCTTGAGAAGACCCGGATGCAGTCATCGCGTGGCCAAGTCTTAACAATGTGCTAATCGTTCATTCTTCACAATGAAGTTTTTCAGCCCCCGTGGCCGATGACGTATATCTCAGGAAGGAGAAGGAACATCCGAACCATCTTTCGGAAGTCCGGTCCACGAACAGGATGAACTGTCTGCCCTGCCTGGCGTCACGGGAATGGGTATGGGAAAGGACCGCAAGATCGTTTACGTCGAGAACGAGAGCGTGCTAGTCCCAAGCCATGCCGATGACATCCCCTAGTCAAGACCTCAGGTCGTAATCTTTTGTCCTCGGAGGCCGTAGCTGGCTACGACAGTCTTCGATGCCGGAGTGGGCGCGCCGACGCCGGAAGTCCGATGTGTTTCTTGCAGGGTTTGAGCGTCTCTCTAGCGTCAGGAGCTGCATCGGGATGGTAAGTCCTGATGCAACCGCAGTCAAAATCATATGAGTGTGACCTGCCTACTATTGCATCCTTTGTCACCACCTGGCCACCGAGGATTAACTGGGCGTGGAGGAAATCCGGGTCGCTTCTTTTGGCTCTGCGGGCTATCCTCATCTTCCTCTCGGCGAATGACGACTGATACAATATGGGCGACAGCGGGGAACCGACGTTAATAAGCGAGACGCGGCCACTTCGCGAGCTGATAGGGGAGAGAGGGGACCACATGATACATCTTATCTCAAGCTCGCAGACCGATCCGGAGAGATAGAGGAGAGATTGCGACTGTAGTCGCACCGACTCTCGGGCGCTCAGCGATTCCTCTTCAGCTCTGAAACACACATCTCGGCCTTTTGCTTAACGAGTAGCTGTACCGTGCGGAGCAGGCCATCCCGTTCGTGGTCGGCGGCTTTTCCAAGTTTTCGGATGAACTCCTCTAGAGTGGCGGAATCCTCAAGATGGGTCTTCAGGGTCTTTGTGATTAGCTGATTCGGAAGCGACCACTGGCCATAGGCAGGTTCCTTCGGAAACATCATGCCTTTCAGTTTCTTCTTCACGGTCTCATCGATCGGATGTTCTTCAGCCGTCATATGCTCTCCGCAGACGACGTGCCGGAGTATAGATGGGTTGGCTTCTGTGCCCCGGTACTTATCAGAGTGCTAGGCTTGATGCCGATGTCGCCTGTTTCCGTTTGTATGGAAGAAGGATGGCGCTTGCTTCCTCCTGATCATTCGTAGACGAACCCTCTGCCACGAAGCCCGCGCAAACAACCTGCACCGCTCGAGCTCTTTACCGACACAGTCAAGGACCCAAGACAAGGGCCACTGCTCCGCAAGAGGAACCGTCATCAAAAAGGCGTTTCAGTTACTTGACCACGCGTGGCAATCATGCTCACTTGCGACAGAGAACGCAAGAACCTAACTCTGCTGCGTGTAGACCTTCCGTCTTTTATACTGGCTCACGTCGCCTGTCGTTGGATTTTTGTGAACAAAAATGACCAGCAAGTGAGGAAAGAATTCTATTGCAACAGCGTGGTAAAGCAACACGTCAAGACGGAAGGGGTGCCCAAGACCGTCGCCTCATTCAGGGCCATGGTCTCTTCCGGCACAGACGTGAACTTGAACAGCACGGATGGCGCAAATTTATTGAAGATCCTGAAGGGCGTAACCTTTTCGAAGCATCCGCAGCAAATCAACATCATGGACAAATCGAGCGGTGAGACAATAGTCTCCATAGCCACCTAGACCTGAGCAGGCCGTCGTAGCCATGCGTTCGTGCAAGTCTGCGGCCCAAAAATAGTTCCGCGACGACGGGATGTCGTCTTCTCGGGCAGGTTTTGGACCGAGACAGGTACGTGCGGTCGATGGAGGTTGATTGCATATCAAACGTGGTCCAAGTCCACGGAAAGTGTCTTCGAGCATCTAGGCTCTGACGTCCGCGTCAATTTCAAGAGCGTCGCGGAGGACCTGCCAAGGCTGAGAAAAGCTGCTGAAGAAGAGTTGCTAAGACAAGCGCAGTAGAGTTCCGCAATATCGAGTTTCCTCATCAAGACCGACGCCCGAAAACTCATCGCCAAGGACGGCCTCTTGCTCTCTCTACTCCTCGAAATGAACCTGCTCGTAAGGGTCGGAAAGCTGGAAATCCCCGATCACGACAAGTTTGCGACGGATTTAGATGCGTTGCTGGAGATGAATCGGGTAAGAAGACTTAGCGATAGGCCTCAATATCACGCGGAAGCGCGTCGGCTGGAATCCGAGTTCAAGCTCACCTTCTTTGATAGTCTGCATGGAGCTGTCTCCCGAGTCGAACGAGAGACCATAGCGAGCTTCGACAGACAGTATGACGGGCTTGACAAGGAGGGCGTGAAGAGATTAGACCCCAGAGACGCCTGATCCTGAAGTGCTTGGCAGCAATCACGGACTGTTCTGTATCGTCACGCTGATGAGAAGGGCCTGCGAGGCGTTTATCGGCTGGTCGTACGTGAAGGAATTGGAGTTCGTGTAGACCGGCAGCGCAGCAATCGCGTCCACCACGTTCATCCCCTGGACGACATACCCGAAGACTGTATAGTCCCCGTTGAGCTCCGAGTTGTCCCCGAGGTTGATATAGAATTGCGAGCCCCCGCTCGTGGAGGACGATGTGTGGGCGATTGCGACGTAGCCCGCGGTGTTGGGATAGTCTGGGTTCGTCTCGAGCGGCTCGGTGTAGGGTCCCTCGCCCTCACCCCAGGTGTCCCTCGTGCTGTTGACTGCCTCCCTCGTGTTCGGGTCTCCCGTCTGGATTACAAAGCCGGCCACGATCCTGTGCCACACGAGGTCGTTGTAGAAACCCTGGTTGGCGAGGCTCTCGAAGTTGGAGACGGTGGTGGGGGCTATCTGGGGGAAGAGCTCGATCACGATGGTGCCCTGGCTCGTGTCGAGAACGGCGTAGGGTCCCGCGCCAGAAGAACTGAGAGATGACGATGTCGATGAGCTGCTGGTGGTCGTCGACGTGGCCTTCGAAGTCTCGTACGCATAGAACCCACCTATCGAGATTATCAGGATGGCCGCTATGAGCACGCCGACGTATGCGTTGAACCTCGATGACTTCTTGCCCTTTCTCGACTTCTTCGACAACTGACCCAACCCTCGCCTGCCGGGATTAATATTCGTCTCGGGCTTGCTATGACCGGATATCCAAACTCTTCCCAGACTCTGTGAATGTTAAAGCGGCGAGGGCATGGTTAATGCACCATTGTAATCGGCGATACCGGAAGAAGTAGTCCGCTGCTTATAGCAGTGCTTTAGCGACCATGCGCTCCAGGAGTCGGCGAAAGACATTCCATTGGCAGTAGCGAACACCGCTGTTGATTCTGTAGAAAGGACGACATACGAGGACGCTCTGGTACAAACGGGCGAGCAGCCCGACGATTCTCACCGGAGTGACCTCATGTCTAATTGTTACAACGTTTTCTACCCGTCAAATACCGAAGAGAGTATGCAGCACGGGTAGCGCCGCAAAGAAGGCGAGTATTAGGGCGCCCAAGGCTGCAACTGTTTGAATCAGCTGGTTCCACGACTGGACAAGAACTCTTTTCTCTAGAATCTCCTCCTATTTCTTATTCACAGCATCCGCAACTGCGTCAACAAACTCTTGACTCGATTTTCTATCGATGGCCGACAACAAGCGGGCTAGTGTCATCTCTCGAATATTCGGCCAATTGAAGAACGCGATTGAGAGGCTTGCATCCCGACGAATTCTGAATCCATATCGGCTGCTCCGCATGAAGCGGTTAAAGTGCCACACAATATCATCAACAAATGGCGACTGCGGCTCTTCCATACATGAAAGGACACAGAGTTTTGCCATACCTGCATTATCAGTATACGGCGGAAACGGTGAAACCAACGCGCTATGTCCTGGAAGACAAAAGCCCAAGTAACAGTGCGGATATAGTGACAACTATGTCCTCGGGACTATTGGTAAGGAGGTTGAAGTCTGCCTTTACTGGAGGATAAAACTCATTCACTAGGTAGAGCACGATAACTATTCCATAACCAAGAAAAATAGAGCGATTGATTCTTCGGAGTGTTCTTAGAAACAAGGTCGGATGAACCTCGCCAAACTTTTCAATCTCCCTACTGATGTCCCTTCGCACTAGAAATCCAAACCAAGACTGAAGAATCGACAAGAAAGCAAAGAAGCAGCCGATTGCGATATATGCAGCAATGGTTACAGGAAAGTGGAGAAGGAGGAGACCGACTACAACTTCCCGCAGAAGATTAATGGAAGCAGCAGCAACCAACAATGGGAAAGCAAAGAGTATGAGCGGAACTCGGTTCTCTGTCTTCCAAATGTTAAAGTTGAGAAGCGGCAAGACAACATAACTACCACATGTTTCCTTTTTGAACTCTTGTTGCGAGGGGTGCCACGGAACCTTCAATGGTGCAATGGCGACTCAAACCCGATGTCGATTTAGCAGTAGCCTGGACCATTCCAGTCATATGACCAGTCGTATGTCCATGCTCCAACTGCAGAGAAAAATCGATTTTTGCAGCAGTTAACAGACCTCTTACTGTAGAGCTCGCTGTAAGTCTTACAGTAAATGGCTCAATCTACTGAAGAGGTGATTGCCATGCGGTCGCCGAGATTCAAACCCGTATCTCGAACGAGTCAGCGTCGGCATCCCACGAGTTAACACGCTCGTGCAAAGTATTCGCGCATGTTAACAGAGAGTTTTGGAGCCTTTGAGCCGTAAATCAGGGGGATGTTAATTCCATTCCCCTGTCCGAATGGGACGGGATGTCAAACAGGTACGGGAACAATCGCTCCCGACTGAGAGATATCGACCGAATACCATAGAACAGAGCAACAGACGTGAGGGGTGCCTGCGATATCGATCTCCACAACGACGGTCAACTCATCCATCTTGTCTTCACGCTTCTGACCCTCGCGAAGTGCGGGTCATCGCTGACGCAGTCCAGGAACTTGCTACTAGCAGTAGCAAGGATCATGCTGTCGGCCATCGGGATTCTATACCTGCTCCGAATCTCCGCGGAGAGTTTCGCCATCTCTGGATTCAGTGACAGCACCGTGAATTCCTTTTCCATAAGGGCGGTCCTCAGCTTCGCCACATCGCGGCCTTCTTTCTCGAGGACCAGCTTGTAGAACTCGTGGACGGTCACCACGGAGACATATTTCGAACCTCTTCTTGCTAACTCATTCTTGGTCCAGTTCAGAGTGCCTTGGTCGCTGGAGTAGTAGTGATCAAAGAAGAATCTCGTGTCATACAGACTCTCATTCGTCATCTTCTTCTCTCATTTTGTCGAGCAACTTCTTCATCTCCGCGGGAGCCGCCTTCGGCGCTCCGCTTCCCGCGAGATCTGCGGTTGACACGGCGGGCCGGAACATTATGCCGGTACCTGTGTCGACGACTATGAGCCTCGTGCCCTCTTTGATCCTATACTTGGCCCTCAGCTCGGCCGGTATGGTCGTCTGGCCCTTTCGCGTCACCAGTACTTCCTTACTCATGGTAGTACGACTAGTTTAGTACTACTTAAGGCATCTTGTCTGCTGGAGGCTCCGGTAACTCGTCGGTGCGTGGAGTCTGATTGGAAGGTTGTTAGCTGTCGACTCATGACCCGCATAGGAAGCGACTCGGACATAATCTAATATCATGGATCTGTCATCTGTATGTCCATGGACAGACGTCTGAAGGAACTCGCGCTCGCGGTTAGAGGGATCGCACTCGCGGGAGCTTCCTGTATTCATCGGCAACAGCAAACGCTCGTTGTAACGATTACCTCGGATAACCTGAGCCAGCGACCTTCCGATGGATGGACTGTAACCGCCTGCACTTATTCGCCTCAGCCATGACCCAACAGTTAACATCGTCCACGGGGACATGCTAACTTCCCAGAACCCCGGAAAAGGGCAAAAAGTCCTTAAGCAACGTCTTGAGGGCGAAGCAAAAGCCGGATTATAATGCCCATAGCAGATGTCACGAAGAAGCAGATCGCGCAGAAGAAGCGCCTCTTCCTCAAGGTCTGCCTGAAGTGCGGCTCGAGGAACGCCCTAGCCGCCACGCGCTGCCGCAAGTGCCACGCGTCAGACCTGAGGCTAAAGAACAGGTCAGTCGGCCTGAAGAAGTAAATTCTCCCGAGAGCTAGCGACCAATGGCGAGCGTCGACCTGACCTTCGCTCTGGCCGCCGGCGTCACGCTTGGGGTGGTGCAGGGTGTCAGCGAATGGCTCCCCGTGAGCAGCAAGACGCAGGTCATCATCGTATCGACCCTGCTCTTCGGCCTGACCTTCAGCCAGGGCTATACCCTGGGGCTCTTCCTCGAGTTCGGGACCTTCTTCGCGGCCGTCGTCTACTTTCGCCGTGAGCTCGTCCTGGTCTTCAAGGCGATAGTAGGCAAGGGAGGACCCGGTGGACGCCTGATGCTGAAGTATCTGCTTGTCGTGACGATAATAACGGGCATCATGGGGATCGCAATCTACAAGGGGGTCGAGTCGCTCAACCCCGGAAGCGCCGTCGGCCTCCCGATGATAATCCTGGGCGTCGTGCTCATCGCCGACGGCTTCTTCATTCGTTACTCGCGTTCACGAGCGATAACCCACCTGTCTCTTCAGGACATGAAACTCCGAGACCTGCTGCTCATCGGATTCGCGCAAGGCCTCTCGGCCTTTCCCGGTGTCAGCCGTTCGGGGACGACGGTGTCGATGATGCTGGTTCTCGGGACGGATCCAAAGGAGGCGTTCAGATTGTCCTTCCTGGCGCTCATCCCTGCTTCTGTAGGAGCGACGCTGGTGACTTTGCTCTTCTCGCACTCCACCTTGGTCACTGGAACCGGAGTCCTTTCTCTGCCCGTGATTGCGATCGCCCTGGTCGTGACCTTCGTAGTCGGGTCGCTTATGATTCGCTGGCTCTTGAGGGTCGCAGCGCAGGAGAACATCGTGACGCTCGTGTTCATCTTGGGTCTCCTGGCAATCATCAGCGGTGTGCTGGGGTTGATATTCGGGGCCTCGATCAGACTCGAATAGAAACGGACACTAACGTTAAATCGGATGCCAGAAGAGCCGGTCGGCAGGGCCGGTCGTCTAGTCTGCAGCCAGCAGGGAATCTGCGTATGCGGCTCCTTAGCCTGGTCAGGACGTCAGAGCGATCCGTCAAGCT
>JASHZW010000055.1 GCA_030042335.1 Nitrososphaerales archaeon | reverse complement strand
GTGGTGCTCGACGCGTGGACCGCGCTGAGCTATGTGGGGTCGCACACGAAGAAGCTGATGATGGCCTCGGGTGTAACCGACACGCAGAGAATCCATCCGGCCAAGACGGCGAACATCGTGGCGACGCTCGACCACATCACGAACGGGCGCGCCGTCCTAGGGATAGGGGCGGGCGAGGTGATGAACACCAAGCCCTTCGGGATAAAGTGGGAGTCAACCGATGTCAGGATTCAGCGGTTCAGGGAAGCGATAGAGGTGGTGAAGCTGCTCTGGGCTTCCTCGTACGAGAAGCCGGTGAGCTACAAGGGAGAATGTTACAACCTAGACAAGGCGTACCTAGACCTTCCGCCAGTCCAGAAGCCGGCCCCACCCATCTACGTCGGAGCGTACTCCTCCTCGAAGATGCTGGAAATCGCTGGCGAGCTGGCAGAAGGCTGGTACCCCGCCCACTATTACACCGTCAAGGCTTATCGCGAGCGTCTGGGGATAATCAGAGAGGCAGCGAAGAAGGCTGGCAGACGGTTCGATTCGATAGACAGGATGGTCACCGTACCGGTGATAATCGGGGACAAAGCATCCCTCGCCAAGGAGATGAAAGAGAAGCTGAAGAGACAGATGGTCACGAACACGTACCTGTTCAGGATATTGGGCGCCGAGGACGCGCTCGCGTCCTTCCCAAAGGACATACACTACCAGCTCGTCACTCCGAGCATCGCTGGGAACAAGACGCTTGACAAGGTAGCGAGCAAGCTGCAAGTGTCCGACGAAGCCCTAGACAAAGGAGTGGAAGAGATGATGGCCCTAGGCACGCCCGACCAGTGCATTGAATCGCTGGAGAGATTCGTGAAGGCAGGTACGACCCACTTCATGGTCACCTGTCCGGTGGAGGGATGGAACGAGGACTACCGCGCCATCGCCACCAAGATAATGCCGCACTTCAGATAGAGCTAGCTCATCTTCTTGCGTCACCCGGAAGCTATTTACTGCTAAGGAATCACGGCGGTCCGATGACCAAGAGGGAGCTGGCTACATTCGAGGAGTTCCGGAAGGCCAGGCTGGAGGATGTTGGCTTCGTCGTGATAGCCGACACGTCCCGCAAGCCTGTGGTCCACCAGCTCAACGGGCGCTGCATCTCCGCAGACAACTTCAGGAACAAGGTTCTGGGTGAAGGGAGTACCGGGAAATACTACCTCGTGGACAGTGTCTCGAGCGGAATCACAGAGCTCGGCGCTTCCGTTTGTAAGATCTGCAAACCACTTCGACCCGAGAAAGAAAAGTGGAAGAACTAGTTTCGCTGCGGGGATTCTTAGGAGACCGTCATGTTGGCGTTATCTTCTTCCGTTGTGATATCGGCTATCTTCTGTACTCCGACTTGAAGTAGGGCAAGACCTTCTTCTCGAAGAGGCTGAATGCCTTCTCGTCGTCGAACGTGTTTATCATGAGATAGGCATGGTCGAACCCGCAGTCGAAATACTGTTCTATGCGCTTGATGAACTCCTCCTCGTTTGTGGCGATGGGGAATACCTCGGCCAGTTGCTCGTCTGTCACGGTCTCTCCCCTCCTCTCTATCTCTCTCGGGTCGGAGATGTTGTTCGTGAAAATCTCTGTCAGTATGGTCGCCGCCCATTTCCTGCAGGTCTGGACGGCCCTGTCGTAGTCCTCGTCATAGCCGACATCAATCTCGACTATCTTGAGCAGGTCGTCGATTGTCCTTCCTGACCTCTTAGCTCCGGCAGCAAGATTCGAGAATATCTCGGTCTTGAGGTACTCAGGTGTCTTCCCGGCAGTGATGACGCCGTCGCCGTACTGCCCCACGACGCGGGCCATCCTTGGTCCCATCGCCGACATTATTATCGGGATGTCGGCGGTGATGTACAGGTTGGCACCCTTGATCTTGTAGTACTTTCCATCATAGTCGACGAACCCACCCTTCCAGAGCGCCCTGATTATCTCGACCGACTCGATCAGTCTGTCCCTCCTCTCTGGATACTTCGGCCATGAGAAGCCCAGCGGGACCTCGTTCATCGCCTCCCCCGTGCCTACCCCGAGGATGACCCTGTTGCCGTACAACGCCTGCATCGTCGCGAAAGCCTGCGCCGTTATCGCGGGATGATACCTGTAGGTGGGCACTGTTACGGCCGTGCCGAAGGGGATCTTGACGTGCTCCATCGCCGCAGTCATCCAGACCCAGCTGTTGTACTCCAGGGCGTTGGTGTTGAACCACGGATGGAAATGGTCGGGGACCCAGATCGCGTCGAAACCGGCCTTTTCAGCCCGTTTGCATATCTGGATGAGCTTCTTCGGGTCGGCGAGGTCGGGTACGGTGTTGTACCCTATGGAACGCTTTGCTAGCATGAAGCAACTTTGACCCCAGTTCAGATAAGCCTATCGAGACAAAAGCAACCGCGGGAGCCATCCGAGCATTTCATGTCGCTCTCCGTAGTCGACACCTATGGAAGAGAAATGGGAGAGTGTCGGCGTAATCTATGATATTGACGGTAAGATGTAGTCGATGGTGTCAGCGAAAGCCCGGGAGGTTCACCATATATTCCGACAACAGGCTCCTGAAGCGCGACTAGGAGTCGTCACTGTACCGGGTGGAGGACCGAGGCGTAGAAGCTGGCGAAGCAGTAGTGCCCCTCCGCAAAAGGAGCTTTTCGCACTGATGGCAATAATCTATTGCGAGCTGCCCGCGTCCGCGTCGCTCGTAGGAGTTGCCCTTGGGGTGAGACACCGCAGACAGATGATCAAGATGGATGCGAAGTACAGCCAGCTCAGGAACTCAATCTGATTCACCCAGAGCGTTGTGTTGTAAACTGAGGGGATCACCTGGTAGCCGGGAAGCTTCGAGAGGACCGATACAGGAAAGCCGATGGCGAGCCATGCCGAGAGGAAGAACCCCCAGGTCGCGGTCACTACAAGGAAGAACCTTCCGGGAAAGTGGTAGATGAGAACTAGAGCGGCTACGGTGAGCCCCGTGGTCACGGTATCGGGACCGTTCTCGATCAGCCAGACGTGCCAGTCTATCACAGAATGCCAAGCGGTGTAGTAGGCGACCTGCCACATACCCTCGTGTATGTCGAAGGCGAGTGCTTCTATCAAGAAAGCCGGGATTATCGACCTCAGTATCAGGTAGGCGATGGGGAAGATTGAGAGGAAGATGAGGTAGGTCGTCGCGTGGCTCGCAGTGGACCCACCTATCCTCGCCAAGAACAGGTCGAAGGTCAGGTTCCCGTTGTAGTCCTGATTGGTGATGACGCCGACCAAGTAAATCAGCCAGACGAAAAACAGGGAAGCCTCCAAGAGAGGTTTCAGGACCTTCGCAATCATTATGGACCTCCCAAGACGGCTTATCCTTTCGTCTATGGTGGGGTTCATGTCGCTTCGGCTGAGCACCAGCAGGTCGCCTATGAATAATAACCGGACCTGAGGACGCTGGACGTTGGCATTGTCATTGCGTGATAAGGTCACTATAGTCACGGGTGCTTCCTCGGGCATCGGCCGCGCCGCGGCTATCACTTTCGCTGCGAGCGGGGCCAAGGTGGTCGTGGCTGACATCGACGAGGCAGGCGGCGGCAGGACAGTCGACCAGATCAAGAGCGCTGGAGGGAAGGCAATCTGGGTCAAGACAGACGTCTCGAGTTCGCGGGATGCTAGGAGCTGCGCGGAGACGGCCGTCAGGGAGTTCGGAAAGCTTGACTGCCTCTTCAACAACGCCGGGTTCAACCCGGTCGGGACCGTGGTTGACACCCCCGAGGAGTTGTGGGACAGAGTCGTCGACGTGAACCTCAAAGGGATGTTTCTGATGTGCAAGTACGCTATTCCTGAGATGAAGAAGGGAGGACGCGGTGCGATAGTCTGCACGGCCAGCGTCGACGGAGTGCTGGCGATACCCAACGAGGCTGCTTACATTGCTACCAAGGGCGGGATAATCTCCCTCGTCAAGGCGATGGCGCTGGACCATGCGAAGGAGAACATCAGGGTGAATGGTATCCTTCCCGGCGCGATAAGGACCCCTCTCTACGAGAATTTCGTCAGGGACAATCCGGCTCTCGGTGGCGACCAGGCGAGGCAGCACGCTTTGGGGAGAGTCGGCGAGCCGAACGAGGTAGCCGAGGTAGTAATGTTCCTGCTTTCGGATGCTGCAAGCTTCGTGACGGGAGCTCTGGTTCCAGTAGATGGCGGATACTCGGCCGTGAAGGTCTGATCGCATCGATGGGCCGCATGTCCGACCTGGAGGGAATCTCCAGGGACCGTCTGAAGCTAGCCGGGGTCGTGAAGCTGGTGCCAGTGCCTAGGTCACAGCTGGTGCAACAGGGGTTGGCCACGAACCCGGCCGTGACCTCCACCTCGGATGACATGAGCCACACGATCAAGTATGTCGCGAACATCAAGCTCGAAGACCATATGTTCTTCCACGAGTTCAGCCGCGCGAAGCTGAACGAGGTGGGTTTCAAGAGCGTGGAGAAGCTCACGGAGGAAAGGATGGCGAAGTGCTCCTCGGAGTCAGAGGCCTCGCAGATGCGGGTAGCCCTTATCCTGGTGGAGGAGACACTCGCAGACGCGATACTGTACAGATTCTTCCCCAAGGAGTCCGAGGAACTTCGCAATGAACTAGACTATTCGTTCCTGATGACGACAAACCTACGGAATATCGAGAGGAAACTGGGTCTCCAGGGAATCATCCAAGCCGCGGGATATCGGGTCTCCAAGAGGCAGGCAGGGCTCGGCGAGAGTCTTGCTCTGGGACGCGCCGTCCACGAGGCATTCAGGGATGGAGAGACCGTAACGTACTACGACAGGTCCTTCGTGGTATTGTCGGGACTGCCGCAGGTCGGGGGACCCGAGGGTATACGGGAGCTCGATGATGCTGAGGTCAGACATATCGCGGACAGCGTCGTCGCGCTCTACGAGGTTATGACCGGCAAGAAGTACGCGTGATTTTCGCAGAGCCTGGTGTCTACCAGCTGTTCCAGTGTATCATTGTGGAGACAGGAAGACGGGGACCCGGATTGAATTCCGTACCTTTTGTGTAGGCAACCGGAATGAGGGCGGCTTGCGTCACTTCCTTGAAGGGGATGCCTAGCAACCTAGCGACCTCCTCCTCTGAACTCAGATGGAACGTGGTGAACGCTGACCCGAGGCCCCTAGCTCTGAGTGCTAGCATGAAACTCCAAGTCGCGGGTAGTATCGATCCCCATGTCGCCGCCTGGGCTTGGGCGGACATGCCCTCCACTCGTCCCTTGATGCATGGTATGACCTGTACGGGCACCTCGTGCATATGTTCGACGAGGTAGATCCCCGAAGCCTTCATCCTCATTCTCTCTGCCTGAATTTTGGGATCGGTGACGGTCCCGAACTGAGTGTAGTATGGTTCGCTACCCTTTCGATAGAGCTTGGCCACGGCGACCTTCTTCGCCGAATCGGTCACCACAACGAAGTGCCAGCTCTGCGAGTTCGACGCGCTGGGAGCCTGCTGCGCTACGGTGATGCACTCCTCAATCACTTCCCGCTCGACAGGACGCGTAAGGTCGAGCCTCCGTCTTACGGCGCGCGTGGTCGTCAGCAGGTCGTCCGGAGTAAGGGCGAGCACGGTGCCTTCTACCGGGACGATTCTTTATCCTTTGCGAGAGCTCACGCAGAGTCTTCCTAACGGACATGTGCCAGATTTCAGGGCTTCAGAATCATCCAAGTCCCAGGCTCGTCTGGCCGTAGATTCTGGTCGCCCGTTCCCGCTGGATGCTTTTCCCTTTGTACATGTGGCTCAGCCTGCGCTGCTCCCTGAGTCCGAGACGGCCGAGAATGTCCAGCGCCTCGGTGTTGGACAGCGAAGTGAAAATCTCGGGTCCGGATTCGAAGGAATATTCGTGCAGAGCACGAGATAGCAGGTTCTCCGCGACTTCTTTGTCCGAGGCAACCCAAGGTCCTATCGTCTGGCTCTGAGCGACCAGGTAACCGTTGATTCTCCCTCCCGCGTCCTGAGAGACGACGAAGCGCTTGGGCATGATATGCTTGAGATAGGCGAGAAGCCTGCTCCTGTCTGCCCCGAAAACAGACGAGTCGAAAGCAGCCAAGCTCGGGACATCAATCTCCGGTCTTGAGTCTTGATGACAGTCTGTACCGGTTCCCGAACCAGAGTGGCGTCGGTAGACGGCCGTCCTGTCGCTGGTTAC
>JASHZW010000010.1 GCA_030042335.1 Nitrososphaerales archaeon | reverse complement strand
TAGAAATCAGGGAAATCATCTACGCAGAGGTTTGAGCGCGATATTCAAGAAGATTCGATACAATTCTGTCAAGGAGGAGCTAACCAAGCAGATTACCAAAGTTGCCGAAGATCCAGAGCCCGGAAAGCTTCTTCGATATGGGCCCAAAGGTGAATCGACAATCCGTGTCGAGCCTTGCAGGTGGATTTACGATGCCGATGGCGACAGGCTCATCCTGTTGCGGTTTGAACACAGGAAGAGCGTTTACGACTAGCTCATCCCTCAAACCAAGGTCCGCAGAAGATAGTGCTGGAGAGGCATCCTGGAGCGATGACGAACAAAGGACACAAACAGAAAGTCATTCCAGTGAGTGAGCTAAAGACCAATATCATCAGGAATAGGAGTACATCGCCCAGCTCCCGACTTGGTTGTCGTTAAGCTGCCGTCCCAAGTCGCCTCGAACCTCAGGTAGGTTTATTAATAGTGGTATTTCTATTTGGAGAATGATTATCCACTTTTGAGAAATACGACTTTTATTATGCTGTCGGAGGCTGGAATCACCTCGAAGGTGGCAGACTACTTGTCGGCCGCGGGATGGGAGGTCTCAAGAGAGGTCAAGCTAAGAGGCAGGATAGCCGACATAGTCGCGATCAGGTCCGGAGAGATTGCGGTCGTCGAGGTCAAAGGGAGCCTTGGCGACCCGAGACTAGGGCTCGAACAAACACTTCACTACAAGCGCTCGGCAAACATCGCCTACCTCGCCTTGCCGAAGGAGAGAGAGGACCGAGAGCTCTTGACCGCCTGCAGGAACCTTGGCATTGGGCTGCTGATAGTCGACGGAGGAGTTGCGGAGGCTGTGAAACCTGAGCGAGGGGAAGCTCTGGCCTCGGTAAGAGAGGCCGTCCTCCACCAGACGCCGAAGACCCGCGAAGTGGTCCTGAGGAGTTCGCTCGAAAGGTTATTCAGGTCGCGTGCCCAGATCCTCATTCTCAAGCTTCTCTTCCTCAATTCCAGCTCGGCGTTTCACCTCAATGAGATTGCGAGGAAGACTGGCCTCACACCATCCACGGTGTCAAAGGAGTGCAGGCTTCTGCTCAGTCTGGGGTTGGTGACGAGGAAAGCCCAAGGTAACCTGACACTCCACAGCATCAACAGGAAGAACGTGATATACGATGAGCTGAAGAGGATATTCCTGAAGTATGAGTTCCTGGATGAGCTGCTAGCAAGCAAGCTTCGTGCCGAATCCGTCAAGTACGCGCTCATCTACGGGTCGTTTGCGAAGGGGGTGGAAGGCGAGAAGAGCGACGTCGACCTGCTTGTGGTGGGGGATATAGCGGAGGATGAGTTGTTGAAAGCCGTGAACGAAGTGGAGAGGAGGACTGGGCGGGAAGTGAACTACAACCTGTGGACCGAGAAGGAGTTTGGAGGGAAGGCCAGAGACCAGATTCCGCTGGTGCGCGAGATCGGGAAGACTCCCGTGATCATGATAATAGGCGAAGAGAATGAGTTTAAGCGAGTTATTGAAAAACGGGCTGGTTGAGAAGTATCAGTCTGACGAAGACCAAATAAGGAACGAGGTAGAGATTGCGAAGAGCGACCTCTTCTCAGCGAAGCATATGCTCGGGATACAGGAATGGGGTGGGCTCACAACGCTGCCTACAACTCCATGCTCCAAGCGGGCAGAGCGCTCATGTTCTCAAAGGGATATAGGCCGAGGAGCCAAGAGCATTACACGGCTGTAATCTCTTTTGTGAAGGCGATCTACACAAACAAGTTTGATGCCAACATCCTGCAGGCCTTCGAAAAGGCTAGAAGACGCAGGAACGAGTCGCTCTACGATCGCGCAGGCTCGATCTCTGAGACACAGGGCCGAAACTTGGTTGAGTATGCAGAGAGGTTCGTCGGCAAGACTCTGGAACTCCTTAGCACGCAGTAATCATCAGCGACTTATTCCGTTTCTGGGGCTCGCATGGTTACGATATGGGTTCGAAGACCCCCGCTCGCCAAGGCGTCATACGACGAACTTGCAGTGACCGGATATGGTATGTTTATCTACCATGTGGAAAGTATTTTTACCAGTTGGGAGCAGACTCTCCCGTGGCACTGCACGACTATGCCGCCGACATCCTCGGAAGCAAGACGAGTATCCGCCTCCTCAGGACCTTGGTGCACTATGAGGGCAAGGTCTTCACTGTTAGGGAACTCTCCGCGGCTGCTGGTGTCTCCCATCCGCAGGCATCGGCAGTGCTGAAGGAGCTGGAGAGGAGGGGTGTAGTGAGGCTTCAGCCAGTGGGCAAGGCATACCTGGTGAGCCTGAACAAGGAGAGCTACGCCGTGGACTCTCTGATAGAACCACTATTCGCCGCAGAGAAGAACACCGTGGCCTCCCTGGTCTCGGCAATCGCACCCTTCTTTGATGACCCGAGGATAATCTCGGCGGCCATCTTCGGAAGTGTGGCCAGAGGCGAAGAGGGAGGGGCCAGCGACATCGACCTCCTAATTCTCTCA
Source organism: Nitrososphaerales archaeon (assembly GCA_030042335.1). The sequence continues at coordinate 2,184 of JASHZW010000010.1, read as the reverse complement.
GACGATGGAGAATTCGCAAGCGAATGCGCAGCCAAGGCCATGGTCGTCGCGGCTTCTCGATTTGGTCATGTGCTGTCTCCGTTGATTCTGGGCGAAAAAAAGTTCCGTCGAGACCACGACATCGACCTTGAGAAGTCGATTCTGGAACGCTATATCCTCGTGAGCGGAAGAGACCTGAGGGAGATGGCCAAGAGTGGTAAAGCTGGTCGATAAGAAGCTATACACGAACTATCTGCAGAAAGCTGGGGAGATGCTCGACGTGGCGAAATACGCTCTTACCGAATCTCCAGCCGTTTCTTCCTATGAAAACTGAGGGAGCATAACAAACAATTAAATCGTTTAACTGTTCAACCAGCCCGAAAAGGGTGAGCTAACTGGTACAAGAAGAACTCGTAAAGATGTCTGAGAAAGGTCGATTGGTAGTACCAAGAAGGATAAGAGAGAAGGAAGGCTTCAAGACCAGTGATAGGTTCGTGGCCATAGAAGTCGAGGATGGCGTATTGTTCAAGAGAGTGGAGATACCAGATGTCAAGATAGAATTCGAAGCCCTTTCCAGGGACATATCGTCGCATTTCAAGAAACACAAGATTAAGCAACCGGACGTTGCCGACGCAGTGAAGTGGGCGAGAGGGAGCAAGGATAACGGACACAGATGAGTTCTTAAGATCTACGGATTGTCGCATCCAATGATGTTATGATATTGCAATGTCATAACTTTTAATTAGTTATAACATTATGATGCGATAACATGCAGCTCGATGAGCTGAGTCGTTTCAACAACTGGTGGACCGCCGGCCGCGTCAGAGCGTCTCTCGTAGAGAAGTACAGGCGGAAGCTCTATCAGGACCTAAGCAAAAATCTGAAGAGAAGGCAGGCGCTCCTCATCTGGGGGATGAGGAGGGTCGGCAAGACGGTTCTCGCGCTCCAGCTCATAGACGACCTGCTGACGACGGGCGTGAACCCGCGTTGCGTTCTCTACTTCTCCTTTGACGAGGCTTCCTCTGACGTGAGGGACGTGCTTGAGACCTACGAAAAGCAGGTTCTTGAGGCGATGTTCGAGGCGACGGAAGACACGGTCTACGTCTTCTTCGACGAGGTCCAGAAGGTGAACGACTGGGAGAGCAAGATCAAGGTCTACTACGACCTTTACCCGCGCATCAAATTCGTGCTGACGGGTTCAGCCTTGGTCGCCCTAAGGAGGCGGTCCAAGGAGAGCCTGGCTGGAAGAATCAACGATTTCCCTCTTGGGCCCCTCTCCTTCGAGGAGTTCCTCGAGCTCTCAGGCAAGGACGTCGGTGCGATCAGGAGGAACCCAAAGCTCTGGGACAGGGAGATGGCGATTCTCCTCAACAAGTACGTGAAGTACGGGTCGTTCCCCGAGCTGGTCCACGAGGACGACGATGAGCACGCGAAAAACTACATCCTCAACAACGTCGTCGAGAGGGTCGTCTACAGGGACATCCCCGAGGAGTTCGGCCTGAGAGACGTGGAGCTGCTGAGGTCTCTGCTCTACGTCCTGGCCCGGAACCCCGGGGCAGTGCTCAACTACAGGGAGCTATCCAAGAACCTGGGAAGAGACCAGAGGACGGTGTCGAACTACGTGGAGTACCTTGAGTACGGCCTCCTGGTCAGACTGGTCTACAACTACAGGGGCAGCCCGCTGGCCAGCGCGAGAAAGATGAAGAAGGCGTACATGGGGACTCCGAACATCGCTCTCGCATTCGGCCCGCCTACGCCCGGCATCACATCAAGGCTCCTAGAGAATCTGGTGCTGATGAAGACCGGTGCCCGCTTTTTCTACAGGAACTCTTTCGAGGTCGATTTTGTCCTTGTGAACGACGGGGCTCTGACAGGGATCGAGGTCAAGGAGAGCGAGTCCGACGTCAGGCAGCTGAAGCTCTTCTCGAGGCACTTTCCCGGGAGAGTGGCAAAGACCATACTCGTGACGTCCGAAAGAGGCGCTGCCGAGGAGGTGGAGGTAGTTCCCCTCTGGGAGTTCCTCCTTGGGTCCTAGAGAGCGTTTGGAAAGCTGCGCAAAAAGTCTAAATTTTCGGTCGCAATCGCTGACATCGTCTCGATGGGATGGCTTTGCCTGACGCTTGAATGAGTGCGCGCAGACAATGCCGCGCGGACCAAACGGACGAGCAGGGCACATAGTCGGGGCCGATCATCCCACCCGAGAAG
>JASHZW010000054.1 GCA_030042335.1 Nitrososphaerales archaeon | reverse complement strand
GACGTGTGGAAAGTCCACCCCCATGGCCTCGGCGAGAGACTCGGCGACCTGAGGTCCGACGCTGCCAGTCTCCCCATCGGTCGTCTTTATCCCCGAGACGATGATGAACTGCCCGTAACGGCTTTTCGCTTCCCCGAGAAGCTCTATGGCCTTCTCCCGGGTGATCGACCCCGACGAAAGGAGCTGGATGACGCTGTCCCTGACCGCGGGCAGCTCTGAGTAGACCATGTTGGGGACGAGATTCTGGGAATAGAGCTCCTTCGCCTTGGCAACCACGGCGCCGGTGGGAGCGTCTCCCCCGACGAGGGCGAGCAGGTCCTCGATCGGCCTTACGTGTCTCTCCAGGACCTTCCTCACACCCAGGGAGACGGCGTACGAGGTGGCGAGGGTGTCGGCTCCGGCCATCTTCCTGTCACTGAGGATGAAGGCTTCGTCGACGCCGAAGACCTCGGCGCGGTAGAGCGGCTTGATGAGGGGTGATAGCTTGATGTCTGGGCCCATGCTCAGGGCCACCGTCTTCCCTCCGACGGTCCGTCGCACGTAGTCCGCTGCCTCGACCGCCTTGGCGTCGTGAGGATTCAGGACGATGTCCATCTCTTCGCGCCGCAGCACTCCCCCGACTGTCACCACCTTGGTGGTCCTCGCCGGGACCCCCTTCAAGAGCGCGATGATGAGCAACTACATCGCCTGATTTGCGCCGCCTGATGTGCCATTTTAAACGTATTGAACCAGTTTCTGTTGCGATGGCAGGACAGGGCTAGAAAGGTGGAAGGGCTGCTATCCCTTCCTTGATCGTGTCGACGCCCTTCATGAACGCGTCCCGCTCGGCGTCGTTGAGCTGGAGCTGGAAGATCCTTTCGACACCGGAGGCGCCCAGCATAACCGGGACGCCTATGCTGAGCCCGCTCGTACCGTACTCGCCGTCGAGGAATGTCGACCCCGGCATGACCTCCTTCCTGTCCCAGGCTATCGCCCTGACCATCCTCGCTATAGCGTTCCCAGGCGCGTCGACCGTCGCCCCCTTCTTGGATATCACGTCTATCGCGACCTGTCTCGTGCTCTGGATGGCCTCTTCCAGCTGCTTCTCGTCCATCAGCATAGTGAGCGGGACTCCTCCTATGGAGGTGTACCTCGCGAGCGGCAGCATGTTCTCCCCGTGCTCTCCGATCACCAGCGCTGTGATGGAGGAGCGGGAGACGCCAAGCCGGAGGGAGAGGACGTGCTTGAAGCGGGAAAGGTCGAGGACACCGCCCATGCCGACGACCCTGTTCTTCGGGAGGCCCGTGGCCTTCTGCACGACGTAGTTCATGACGTCCATCGGGTTCGTCACGGTGATGATGGTCGAGTCGGGCGCGTGTTTCGCCACCTCCTTCGCCACGGAGCCGATGATGGTCGCGTTCTTGGCCAGGAGGTCCATGCGCGTCATGCCGGGCTTCCGGGCGAGGCCTGCGGTGACGACCACTATCTCGGAGCCGCGGAGGTCGGAGTAGTCGGAGGAGCCGGTGACGGAGACATCGACGCCCGTCTCAGATATCTTGTGGCTGATGTCGAGCGCCTCTCCCTCAGCCAGGCCGGGGATGATGTCGACGAGTGCGACGTCATCGATACCCTGAGACGCGACCTCGAGCGCCGCCTGGGCGCCGACGCGTCCTGCTCCGACGAACCCTATCATTTCTATCAGGACGGTGGTCGGAGACAGACGGAATAAAAGCGAAACTGAGGCGTTCGCCTACAGGCGGAGACCGAACGACTGGGCGAAGTCCTCGAACTGGTTGTACGCCCGGAGGAAGCTGAGACCCTTGTCGCTGATGACGTACTTGGAGTTCTTCTCCACGTTGAGCTCGACCAGGAGCCCCGCGCCGACGAGGTCGGAGATGAGCTTGCTCATGCGGGTGTAGGAGACGTTGCCCCTCCTCAGGAGAGTGGTTATGCCCACGCCATCGCCGGCGGTGTTCATGTCCCTCGCGGTCACCAGTATATCCGCTATGATCTTGGTCTGCGTTCTATACTGGGCCATTCCAACCACCCTTCTTCGAGAAGGAGAACTTTAGTACGGGTATGAATAGTGTGACCAGCCCAACTTCCTTCATCAAAAGCTGAATTATATTTAACAAAAGTCCGTCTGGCGCGATGAGCGAGAGGAACCATCCGAGGCCGAGGACCGCGAGACCCGAGGCGATGAACAGCGTGTTGGGGTTCTTGTTCTTGCTGTAGGCGAACATTGTCTCGACCACCCCGTAGAGGATGAAGTAGAACGAGAGGCTCGTCAGGACGACCGCGAGGCTAGACTGGTTGATGGCCATCAGGGGAAACATCGCCACCATCAGGACCCCGACCCTCTTATCGAACGCGACGTCGAGCATGTGGGAGAACGCCAGGAAGAAGTAGCCCGCGGTCTCGAGGAAGAGGCCTGCGATCAGCAACGTCGCGAGCGATACCTCGAATCCGGGCAGCAGGTCGAGTGAGCTGAAGCCGTAAAGGCCCTCGAGCAAGAAACCCGCGCCCAGAAAGACAAAGGCGGCGGCGAGTCTCAGGAGCGAGGAGCTCCTGGTCTGCCTTACTCCCTTGTAAGAAACCAGCGCGATCGAAAATGCGACAAAAGCCCCGACGAACTGGAGTACGTTCTCTAGGAGCAGAAGACCTTGCATTCCTCTTCCAGAGGCGTAGGACTTCGCCTTCTATAAAAGTCTGATGCAGCATAGCTCTACATAGCCGTTCCCACATTTCCGCGAAGTTGTCTATATGGAAGGCTCGCCGTATACATCTCTCAGGTCATTTATGGGTTTTCGAGCAGAACTTTTGAAGTTACTTACGGAGAACCTGCATTTATGCGAATCTTGCAAGGTCTATTTTGTATAAATCGTAGACTCTTTCGGCCCAAAACAGCAAAAATAGACTAAGAATGCACAACACTTAAATATAGTTGGACGATTGCTCAGGCTTACAAGATTAAAAATCTTTCCTTGGTTGTTGCGATGACCTACGAGCGTGACTTCTCGCGGCTGATGAAACTGCAAAGGGCACTGGACAAGTGTCCCCGTTGCGGCAAGGGTCCGATGATCGTCGACACCAACGGCGGGGAACTGTTCTGCAGCAGCTGCGGGTTCGTCGTCAAGGAGAAGATAGAAGAGGTCGGGCCGGAATGGAGGGCCTTCTCGAAGGAGGAGAAAGACGACAGGTCCAGGGGAGGAATCCCCACGTCCATCGCGATGCACGACATGGGCCTTGCGACAGTCATAGGCGGGGTCAACAAGGACGCGTCGGGCAAGTCGCTGTCGGCCTCGATGAAGGCCACCGTCGAGAGATTACGTACCTGGGACAGCAGGAGTCAGGTCCACGAGCCGATGGACAGGAACCTCAGGCAGGCGTTCAGCGAGCTCGACAGGTTGTCGGACAAGCTCGCGGTCTCGGAGGCCGTCGTCGAGAAGGCCGCCTATATCTACAGGAAGGCGCTCGAGAGGGGGCTCGTCAGAGGCAGGTCCATCTCCGCCATAATCGCCGCTTCTCTGTACGCGGCTTGCCGCGACAGGGAGACCCCGAGGACGCTAAAGGATCTGGCGGTCGTATCCAACGTCAAGAAGAAGGACATCGCGAGGTGCTATCGGTTGCTTCTCAAGGAGATGGACATCAAGATGCCTGTGGTCGACCCGACCAAGTGCGTCTCGAGGATCGCATCGAGGGCCGGACTTTCCGAGAAGACCAAGAGGAGGGCGCTCGAGATACTCAAGAAGGCGGAGGAGGCCCGGATATCCGCCGGGAAGGACCCCATGGGTCTTGCAGCCGCCGCGCTCTATGTTTCGTGCACCCTTGAGGGTGAGGACAAGACGCAGCGCGACGTGGCGGAAGCCGCCGGGGTCACCGAGGTAACGATAAGGAACAGGTACAAGGGGCTCAGGTCCGCTCTCGGTATATAATCGGCGCAGTCAAAGACTTCTTAGATTTTGCATAGAAGAGGTCTATCGCAATATATAAGTATGGAGGGAACCACGCCAAGTGCCGCGGTAGTTCATGGCCCTCAAACCTAACGGTCCAGGCGAGGAAGCGAGCTCGAACGTCAAAACCGGCCAGTTGGCCAAGATGATCACGGAGATAGGTCCCAACATTTCAGAGATAGCCAGGCAGCTGGGGCAGTT
>JASHZW010000053.1 GCA_030042335.1 Nitrososphaerales archaeon | reverse complement strand
GAGGAGGCTGTAAGATTCGCCCTCAAGATAGGCTACAGGCACGTCGACACGGCGAAGCTGTACGGCAACGAGGAGAGCGTCGGAAAGGCGGTGAGGGATAGCGGCCTGCCTAGGGAGCAGGTCTTCGTTACGACGAAGCTTTGGAACAGCGACCACGGGTACGAGCCTGCCATAAGGGCGGCGGAGGCGAGCCTTCGGAGACTCGGGCTCGGTTACATCGACCTCTACCTCATTCACTGGCCCGTTCAGGGGCTGAGGGACGACTCGTGGAGGGCCTTGATCGAGCTGAAGAGGCGTGGCGTCTGCAGGTCGATAGGGGTCAGCAACTACGCCATCAAGCATCTTCGGGAGCTCCTCGCGGATTCAGATCAGGTTCCTGACGTGAACCAGGTGGAATTCAACCCCTTCCTCTACCAGGAGGAGCTGCTCAGGTTCTGCAACGAGAACAAGATGCAATTGGAGGCGTATAGCCCGCTGACGAGAGGCTACAGGCTGCGCGACCCGGTCGTCCTGGAGGTGGCCAAGCGACACTCCAAGAGCCCCGCGCAGGTGATGATAAGGTGGAGCCTCCAGCACGGGCTCGTCGTGATACCCAAGTCGTCGCGGCCCGAGAGGATAAGGGAGAACTCCGAAGTGTTCGATTTCGAGATTACGGCGGCCGAAATGACGAAACTCGACGGTCTTGGTGAGAGCCTCCGCACGGACTGGGACCCGACGGACGCGCCGTAGCACTGCAACCCGCTACGAAGAACCGGCCGGCTTCCGGGACTTCCTGCCCTTGGGATCCTCGGGAGCCGTAGAGGCCCTCCTCCTGAGCCCGCTTACGCCGATGAGAAGGAGCGCGATCCCCACCACCACGCCCAGCAGGTCGGTGCCCTCAATCCCACTCTGCACTATGCGCACGGCGGAGAAGAAGAGGCCAAGCACCGCGAGGCCGACGATAATTCTGTAGAGGGTCCTCGCGAGGTTCTCGTCCAATCCTATGCGCTTGGGCGTTTCGTCCCTCCCGGCGTATTAAAGCCATGCGTGACGCGGATGCCGTTGCACCTCCCGACATGAGAGTGGGACAAAAGTATTAATCGAGATTGGAGATTTCCCGTATCGTTTAGCACCTGTGAAGACCCTGAAGGTATCGTGGCTGATTCTGACGGCTTTGCTCCTCTTCGGCGGTGCAAGCTCGGTTCATGCTGCTGCCGCCACACAGAGGACCTTCTCCTCGACGCTGGCCGTAACAATACCCGATCACGAATATCCTGTTGGTCTCGCCTTCGGCACCGAGGCGCAACCCGCTCCAGGCTATTCCGAGATTGCCGTGCTGAACCAAAACGGTAACGTCAGCTTCGTCGGACCTGCGCCTCTCTACTATCTGAACGGGTCTATCTCCGCCTACGGAATTTCGACAGCATCCTACTCGGTATCGGTTGGCTTCGGAGCGAGCATGATGATCTACGTACCTCAGGTGAACACGTTCTATGTCCTCAACAACGGCAAGAACTCCATGACAGCGTTCGAGGGGGAAGTCTACATGAGCAACGGAACCGGCGTCGCCTCACCCCGAGTAGTCGCGAACCTGACGTCGGGGGCTGGTCCCTTGGACGAGTGCTACACGTCAGTACCCGGTGGAGACCTGGTCTACGTCCTGAACTACTTGTCGCAGAGTATCGGCATCGTCAATGCCACCACGAACCAGGTCGCTGGCAACCTTACGGTTAGAGAGGCTCCCCTGACGCAAATAGCCTGTGGCTGGAACGGGGCGTTGTTCTCGCTTACTTCAACGGGGCTCTTGGCCCAGCTCAACGCGACCACTGGAGCCGTGATTGATGTGATGAGCATCGCGGGTCCGGATAGCAGTTTGACTTTCGACCCCAACAACGGGCTGCTCTACGCGGTTGACCCGTCGGATAGAACGATCCAGGTCGTGAACCCTCAGACCCTGAAGGTCGTGGACAACATAACCACATCTGCTACGCCGGGTCCTCTGGCGGTGGATGCCCAAGACGACATCGTATTCGCTTCCGCCGGAAACCAAACCATAGTGCTCGATGGTACCACGAACGCGGTGATGGGCAACTTTTCCATGGCCGCGCCTCCTTACGCCCTGGCGGTCGACACAATCAACAGCTATCTCTATGCGGCTTATGAGGCCCAGGGTGCTGTGGCCGTCTTCGCGTTCTCAACGGGCACGGCTCCTCAGACGGTGACCACCACATCTACGTCGACCGCGCGCCTGACGGTCACGACGACCTCCACAACGACAGCGACCGAGGTGAAGAGCCAGCCGGTCGGGGGAGCTGAGACGGTCGCGCTGCTGTTCCTGCTTGTGGTCGTGGTCATCGAGACGGCCTACCTGGGTTTCGGAATACGCAAGGGAAGGGCTACGCCAGGTCCGGCAGCTTCATTCGGACAAAACTATTAATCGCCGAAAGCATTCAATGATTTCGAAGTTCTGGCATGGCTGCTGAATCGCCTCGCAAATTCACTCGTCTCCCTATTGCCATTATGGTGGGCGCCTTGGTGGTCTCCGCAAGCATAATCTTTGTTGAGACGAATAAGACAACGACTGTGCCCCTTAACATAGTCGGAACGACAACGATC
>JASHZW010000052.1 GCA_030042335.1 Nitrososphaerales archaeon | reverse complement strand
CGGTACCGTGTAGACGCGGGTAAGCGGTTCGACGTTCGTGGACATTGATCATCACCTGTGCCGGAGCTTCTGTCTCCGCCAGTCCCTTTGCTTGGGGTTGAACCTCACGTTGCGGTTCGTCTTCATTACTACCCAAGTCGGGACCGGAGCCGCCTGCTTCCTTGCCTTTACCAGTCGGTTCTTCTTGGACTTGTCTTTGACGCTACCCATGCTCATATCCTCTTTATGGTAAACTCTCTCTTCTTCCCCTGGATCGACCCGAGCAGCTCCTTAAGCTGGTCGTCGTTTATCACCTGCTTGAGCTTCCCCGAGGAGGCCAACTGCACTATGTACTCCTCTATCGTCTGGGCTATCTGAGGCTTGACCATCCGGATATTGGCGAGGCGCTGCCGGGCCTCGGAAGTAAGTGCCATCCGGATGATGTTCTCTCTGAGGACTTTCTTTTCCTTGTCTTCCTGTGAGTCGGCCTTCGCTTGGTCATCTTTCGGCTCGTACAAGCATGGTCACCCGTATTTCGCTAGTGAAGGAAGTTCCTTCACTAGTTCCTTAAAAACGTCTTTGCTTATCTTGTCGAGCAGCGCCACACCCTTCGGAGTCAGGACGCGGCCCTTGTTGCCCTGCTTCGTCACAAGCTCTGCTTGTTCCAGGTCCTTCATCACATTTCTGATTATCGACCCACCTGCATCGCGATGATGCTTAGGATAGTAAGAGAGTGCCTTGCTCCCACCATAGGCTGATTCCAGCTCCTGCAGACCGACGGGACCATGAACGTACACCTTCCTCAGGATGGAGGCCGCTCTCGAATACCACCAGTCGGACCTTTGAGGTGGCCTCTCCACGTGTGACCCCGTCTTGACGTAGGGTACCCACTGGGGCGGTTCGAGCTCCGGTACCTTCTTGAGGTGCTCCGCTAAAGCAGCAATCAGCTTGTCCGCAGGGACATCGTAGACGCGAACCAATCTTTACTCACGGAGTGAATTGCTCAGGCCTTTCCGCTGTCTATTTAAGCGTGCGCCGAGTTTCTTTCGGTTGACATAGCCGCAGTCGGCGCAGGTTATGAGGAGTGTCCTGTCCGGGCCCAGCCTGACACGCGCGTTAACTCCTGGGAAAATCAAGGCCTTGCACCCGTGGCAGAAGAAGCGCTTCTGGCTCCAGTCGAACCTCAGGTTGAACTTGAGAGCAAGCCGTCGTGCCAGGGCTGCCTGACGCTTGGCCAGTTCAGCGTCCTCGGTCGCCGTTTTCGCCGCTGTTTCTATCAGGCCACTGGCGACCTTGGCGGCCTCCTTCTTGGCCTCTCTTCGCTTCACGTCATTGGCTACACGCGGACAAAGAATTAATCGTAGCTGGAAGGTTCAATCGCGGTGCTCAACCTCATAATCGCTGAAGCGGCTCTGGAACTGGTCCCCAAGGAGATATCCGGGCATGCTTCGGCTAGAAACGAGGCAAAGAGAAGAGGTATCGAGTCTTCGGAGACGCTTCTCGACAGGAGCATACATCACCACGCCATGCTGAAACTGTCAGACGGCGCCAAGAGAGGCCGGCCCGATCTAGTCCATCTCACCCTGTTGAGCGTCACAAGCACACCCCTGTATCTCCAAGGCGGTGTCAAGGTCTACATCCACACGGGCGATAACACCGTGCTGGACTTGGAAAAGGGGACGCGCCCGCCCAAGAGCTACGCCCGCTTCAGGGACCTGATACAGAAGTTGCTCGTCGAACGGCCCGAGTCTGGCCTGATCTCGGTCCATGAGTCGACGCTGCCCGGGCTGCTGAACAGAATCCATCCTGACCTGACCATCGGTCTTTCCACGCAGGGGAAGGCGTCGAGTCTGGAGGCACTGGCCAGCAACCTGTCAAAGGCGAGCAACCCAGCGGTGCTCATCGGCGGGTTCCCGAAGGGACACTTCACACCCGAGACTTTGGCGAAGCTTGACGAACTGGTGAGGATACACCGCGACTCTCTGGATGCCCACGTGGTCGCAGCGCGGTTGATCTACGAGCTCGAACGTGAAGAGCAACCTGTGAACTCATAAATGGGAGCTGAATGACGAGGTGGGCAAGCGGTCGTCGTCCAGATCTTAGCAGAGGACAATCTGGTCTAGGACATAAGCCCTCCAAGCTTGTAATCCGTGAGGACAAGATACCTGGGTCCAAATCCCAGCGACCGCACTTATTTCACTAGGATAGCAGTGGCAGACGTCAGCTGTGTGAAACAAGGCAAGAATGAAGGGAATGATACAGCCCAGTCACAAAGATAATTGGTTTAACTATCCCGGCAGACAGCTTACGACGAGGTTTGCAGTATCAGAATATCAGAGCCGTATCGTTGATTGGAATCGCTGGGGCGCTCTCGGCATCGTCGTGTATCTTCCGTGGATTTTCAGTTTGCCCTGCAGCTCTCTGGGCGTGCGCGTGGGCTACGCCACTGATGTCTCTTGAGGACAAATGACAGGAATATCGGTACTTATGACTGTCTCGGCAGCGCTCTTGATCGACACCTACAGGAGTGAAATTGCGCTGCACCTAAAAACGGTGCGAGCCATGTCTCTTGTGGGTGTTATCTCCGGCCCTACGGGTTTCATTGCAGTTTGGGGATGGACCGACTCTGCAAACTGGATGAGTACGGGGTACATGGCACCTAGAATCTGCAGCCTCCCTAATCCGGCCATAGTTCAGGGATTGTCCGTCACCTTGTTCGCTCGTATCGCAAACAAGTCGTTCTAATGAGAAATGCTGTTAAGGTTTCATGAATGCTCCTATCCGGGTCAGCAACGCGTCTCTCACAGCAGGCCACTCTTCGACCGTGATTGCGTACATCATCGTGTCTCCATGACTGCCGTCTCTTCGCAGACGATGGTTCCTTAGTCTTCCTTCGAACCTAGCTCCCAATTTGGCGATTGCTCGCTGGGAGTGAACGTTGTTGTTGTCTGTCTTCAGCTGGACACGTATCGCTCCCCAATCCTCGAAAGCGTGCCGCATCAAGAGGAACTTGCATTCGGGATTGACCGCAGTGGCCCACACGCTCGAGGAGTACCATGTCCATCCAATCTCGACACTTTTGTTCACCGCGCGCACGTCCATGTAGCGTGTGCTGCCGACCGCTCTCTCGTCGGCCTTGCGGTAGACGATGAATGGGTACTCGAGCCCCATCTCTTGGGCTGCAAGCGCGTCGCTAATCCACTTGTGTGTGTTAGACTCCAATCTGCCGTCGATTGACATCCACGACCAGTCCGAATCCTGGGCCGCTTCCGTGAGAACTTCTGCGTCCTCAACCTTGAGAGGTTGGAGCCGGACATAGCGCCCTTCGAGTGTACAGGGACCGAGGGTCTTGCTCAAGCAGCGCTCTTCTTCTCGATGAGTTCGAGCCATATCCCGTTGGGGTCCTTGATGAACGCGATTCTGGTGGAGGAGCCCAGCGAATAGGGCTCCTTTGCGACCTCGACTTTCATTGCTCTCATCTTCTCGATGGCCCGGTTAAGGTCTTCAACCTCGAACGCCATGTGGTCGAGCTGGTCTCCGTCTGCATAGTCGGTCTTCTTCCTCCACCATGTCAGTTCTATCTCGTGGTTCGTTCCATCGATGCCGAGGAAGGCGATCTCTGCGTCGTTCTCCTTGATCTCGCGACGCGCCCTCAGCTTCATTCCCATGACCTTCGTGTAGAACCCTATGCTGTCGTCCATGTTCTTGACGGTTATCGAAGTGTGAAGGAGTCGCATACCAAGAAGGCTGTCGCGTGGCTACAAATCGATTGCGGAGGCCGAAGCTAGTCCGGGAAGAGGTCCTGTGATATCATCGTGCCGAC
>JASHZW010000051.1 GCA_030042335.1 Nitrososphaerales archaeon | reverse complement strand
GACCGCATCCGGGCAGGAGACCCAGGCATAGGTGGGGATTATGACCTCGTCACCCTCGCCCACGCCGAGGCCGATGAGAGCTGTGTGGAGCGCCGCGGTGCCCGAGGAAACGGCCAGCACATACTTCCTTGGGAAGTACTTCGAGAGGTCCGCCTCGAACTGGCCGGTGATGTTCAGGAACTTGGGACCGTAGAAACGGTACATCGACTTCGCCTTCAATACCTCGGTCACGGCGTCGATCTCCTCTTTGCCGATGTAGCCTGCACCGGGATGCATGATCGGGATGGGACCGTCCCTCACTGGTTTGCCTCCATCTACTGCTAGAGATTGCTTCTTCGCCAAGAAATCCGGGTTCACTCGCCCCTTGCTGGTCTTAAAAGTATTGTGCGGTCGAGGGCCGCGGATTTGCACGCGCCCGGGCAGGACAGCATACTTATGACGTGGCGGGGTTTCCACTCATCGAGTTGAACGTCTACGAGAAGATAGGGGTCAAGACGATAATCAGCGCAGCCGGCCCCAAGACGAGACTCTCGGGTTCCATCATGCCCAGGGAGGTCGTCGATGCGATGGTCGACGCTTCGAAGCATCTGGTCGACCTCGAGTACCTCCAGGCAAAGGCGAGCGAGGTCATCAGCAGGTACACGGGAGCCGAGGCCGGGATAGTCACGACAGGGGCCGCGGCAGGGCTCATGCTCGCGACCGCGTCGTGTGTAACCGGCCTTGACATCGTCAAGATGGAGAGGCTGCCGGATACAGCAGGGATGAAGAACGAGGTGGTCATCGCCCGCCACCACCGGAACCCCTACGACCACGTGATAAGGGCCGTGGGAGTGAAATTGGTCGAGGCCGGGCTCCACGAAAGGGGGCTGGGCGTGGGGACGCGGACAGTCGAGACATGGGAGTACGAGGCGGCCATCACGGAGAGGACCGCCGCGGTAGCCTATGCCGCGAGGCCCGGCAGCACCCCGGCCCTTGTGGACGTCGTGAAGGTGGCTGACGAGCACGGTGTTCCGGTGATAGTCGACGCGGCGGCAGAACTCCCGCCGGCTTCGAACCTGAAGAGGTTCATCTCGGAGGGTGCTGCGGCCGTCGTCTTCAGCGGCGGAAAAGCCATACGCGGTCCCCAGGCTTCCGGGATTCTCTGTGGAAAGAGGGAAATAATCATGGGAGCTGTGCTCCAGCAGCTCGATATGGACTGCAGGTACGAGCTCTGGAATCCCCCGCCCAGCCTCATCGACAAGTCCCTCCTCAGGGGGATACCGAGACACGGCATCGGCAGGGGCTACAAGGCGGGGAAGGAGGAGATAGTCGGTCTGGTAACAGCCCTCGAGCTTTACGCGGCCAAGGACGAGCCGGCAGAGTTAGCGCGGTTCGAGGAGAAAGCGCTGGCGGTCGTGGACGGGCTAAGAGGAGTCCGGGGAGTCGAGGCGAGTCTCGCCGGGTCGCGCCCGGGAGGGATTCCCCTGGCGCGGATCCGCTTCACGAACGCGAAGAGTGTGGATGATATGCTTCGCATTGACAGCTTCATGAAGGCGAAAGACCCGCCTGTGTACCTCGAGGACAGCCTCATCGAAGACATGGTATTCCAGGTCAACCCGTTCAACCTCACGGACGGGGATATCAGGACGATCGTCGCAAGAGTGCGGGAAGCGGTCGCATGAGGCGTCTGAAGGGCTTCGGCTGCCATCTGGTGACGTCGAGGTACGCTCTGCCGGAAATCCTGAGGTACGGGAAGATGGCCGACGGTCTCGGGTTCGACCTCCTGACTGTCGGAGACCACACCCTGATACCCAACTCAGCGGCCACCTATCCCAACGCGCACGTCATCCTCGGGTTTCTGGGAGCGCTGACAGCGAGGTGCAGGCTCTCGACGGCGGTCACCGACCCCATCAGGCGTCACCCGGCCGAGATAGCGCAGTCGGTCGCGACGCTGGACCAGCTGACCTCCGGGAGGACGGCCCTGGGGATAGGGGCGGGGGAGATGATGAACCTGGAGCCCTTCGGGCTGGGCTACGAGAGGCCATACACGAGGCTGGTCGAGGCCGTCGAGGTGATAAAGCGCCTGTGGAAAGCGACCCCCCAGTCGCCGGCTAGTTACGACGGGGAGATATTCAAGCTTCGCAGCGCGTACCTCCAGATCAGGCCCTTCGGTCCCAAGATGCCTCCGGTCTACATCGGCGCGCTGGGCAGCCGCACGCGGGAGTTTGCGGGCGCGCAGGCGGATGGGTGGCTGCCGGTGATAGAGTCACCAGATTCGCTGCGAGCCCACCTGCAGGATGTTGTCAGGGGCGCTCAGAAGGCCGGGAGGCAGCCACAGCAGATAGACACCAGGCTCACATTCTACTCTGAAGTGAACGACGACAGGGAGGCGGCCTACAGGGCCATCGAGCCGATCGCGAGGACCCAGCTGGTACAGGAAAGGAGTGTCCTGGAGATGGCCGGAGGGAGTGCTGTAGCGGATTCGCTCTCGGTCCAGCGCATCCGCGCGAACGACCTGTCCACGACCAAGGAACTGCAGGACGCAGCTGCCCGGATACCGCGCAAGCTCGTCGAGGATGTGGTGATCTTCGGGACCGCGGAAGACTGCACAAGGAAGTTGGAGGCCTATCTCGACGCAGGTGCGACCTCGTTCCTGCTCTGCAACGTGAGCAGAAACCAGGAAGCCACCTTCAATGCCTACGCCGAGAAGATTGTCCCATACCTCCGCAAGAAGTACGGGACCGAAGAGCCCTGGTGAGCGGTTACTC
This sequence comes from Nitrososphaerales archaeon, assembly GCA_030042335.1. The sequence goes on along the minus strand of JASHZW010000051.1, from coordinate 993 downwards.
CGGCGGGATCTCCGCGTAGACCGCGCGCAGGTCTATCCCGGAGCGCCTGGCCCTAGCCAGCGCCACACCATAGATCGCGGCGCCGATCAGGGCAAGCACCACGAGGAAACCGACAGCGTATATGATGCTGGACCCGAGGAAGACCCCGCTCGCGATCGGGAAGAGCTCGGCGACGCCGTAGAAGCCGAAGCAGATGATGGCCACTATCGAGGCGAAGATTATCGGTCCCGGCTTCGCCACCGCGCCCACGGTAGCCTTGAACAGGTCCCTCTTGACGAAGTAGAACAAGCCGGTCGCAACGAAGGGTAGCCCGTAGCCGAGGACCTCCGCGAGGCTCGCGTTGAGGAAGGTGGACGCGAAGCCAGCGAACCAGAGGACCGAGACCCACAAGGCCCAGATGATGCCGATCACCAGGATGGCTATCGCAGGCGTGTGCACCCTTTCGCTGACATCTGCGAACTTGGATGGGAGGAGGCGGTCGAAGGAGGCTGCGAAGAATATCCTGGACATAGCGAGAATGTCACCCATCGCGTTGAGCATGGCGCACAGGAAGAGCGCCACGCCGATGATTATGGCCGTCGCCGGATTGATGAGCGAGAGGAGCAGGCTTATCGTCGGGACGGCCGGGAGGGAGACTCCCGTGGATACGTCGTAGCTCGCGGCGTTCAGGAAGTTCTGGCCAAAGTCGTGATAAGCCAGAAGGCTCATCGATAGCAGGACCACTACGCTGATCGCGGCCGAGATGAAGAGCGCCCTCGTCACGTTCGACTTCACGTTCTTGGTCTCACCGGAGAGATATGTACCGTAGTTGAAGCCGGTGAACGTCAGGAAGCCCCACGGAATGGCCGCCAGTACCGTGCTGTTGAGGTTGAACCCCGTGAGCGAGAAGCCCCCGCTGCTGGCGCTGGAGATGACGCTCGCGTAGGTCGCCGACGAGCCCGCGAAGGCCATCGCGTTGTTGAACAGTGTGGCTCCCTGGGAGGTGCCTATGGT
>JASHZW010000050.1 GCA_030042335.1 Nitrososphaerales archaeon | reverse complement strand
CTGCATCGCCACGAAGAGGAAGAAGACCGACATCAGCTCGAGCGAGAGGTTCGCCGCGAGGTAGCTCGCCGCGCCTCCCGAGAACAGGCTGATCACCTGTCTCGAGAGACCCGCGAGCTCGAACGAGACCGGTATCAGCGCCAGCACCGTGTACCTGAAGGCCAGCCTCACCCCCTTGGACAGCTTGCTCGGGTCGTCGGCGTTCGTCGACGTCTCGGGGAAGAAGGCTGTGTTCAGGGGTGTGAAGAGCACCACCCCCAGACCTCCGGATATGGCGATCGCCGCGTAGTATCCGCCCATCTGGGCCTGGCTCAGGAAGCCCCCCACCACGAGAGGGTCGCCCGCCCCGGTGGCCACCGTGAGGATACCGGCGATCCCGAGCGGGACCGAGTACCTCAGCACCTGTTTCAGAGTCTTCCTCTGGATGACCGGGGAGTTCGATGCGAGCAGCTGGCTCTTCGTAATCACGAGCGACCAGACGCTGATGAGGGCGCCGTAGGCCACAGACGCGGCAATGGGAACAAGGACGCTGTGGAACTCAACAAGCCCGACGACCGTGATGCACACCATCGCCAGGTTGGCGATTATCAGGATCTTGGCGAGCGACTCATACTTCTTCATGCCCTGGACGAGGCCCTGCATTATGCCGGAGATCGTGTTTGAGAAGAGCCACACGCCGGACACTGCGAAGATCCATGCAGATTCGGTGCTCTTGGTGAAGTAGAGTGAGAGCACTGGGGAGAGGAGCACGAAGACGGCCGTCGCGACGGACGTGAAGCCCAGCGAGAGTACGACTATCGAGCGAGAGATCACCCTCGTCTCCCCGACATCGTGGGCCATGTACGCGATGAACCTCGTCGCGGCGGACTGCAGCCCGAAGAACGCGACCGAGGAGCCGATGCCCGTCACGATGAGCACGGAGGAGAACAACCCATAGTCCGAGGGGCTGAGCAGACGGAGGAGAGAGGTAAGGAACACGAACCCCAGGATGCTGTTGACGAGGTTCTGTATCGTCAGGGACCTTATCCCCGAGACGATGACCTTCATCCTCTTTGGGCTGACGCTCCCCATATCGCCGAGCGGCACCGTACCTGCTGCCGGCTGGATGGCCTGGACCTTGGCTGTCCCCGGCGCACCCTGCTCAGGTGTATCCAAGGCGTTCGAGGTTGTCAATTACTCGCTTTTCATCCTCCTCAGAGAAGGCGTATGCCTGTTCATCCCTCTCGGGGACGGCGCGTTCGAGGGCTTGCCCCCTCGAGAGGAGGATGTCCAGCACGTTGCCGTCCATGTCCTCCTCCGGCCTTATCCCCATAAGCGTGAGCGCGGTAGGCGCGATGTCCTCCAGGCGTGCGTCCGAGAGCGGGGACCTTTTGATGTCCGGCCCCGAGGCCAGCAGAATCCCGTTCGAGCTGTGGTTCCCTCTGGGGAAGCTGCCCGACCTCGTCACGACCGTCCTGGCGAAGGGGTCGCTCCTCACGTTGATGTCATCCCTGGGCACTATCAGGAGTTCGGGGGCCGAGTCCAGTCTCTCTCCAGAGTAGAGCTGGTCGCGGGTATATACCTTGCAGACCTCCTGGCCTGTATCGTCCCTGAGCTGCCCGAGGCTCGAGGCGATCTCTTTTTGGTCCTCCTTGGACTTGACGACCATGACGCCGTCTGTCCCGGGCACGAACGCCCGCGACTCCTGCAGGTCCACCTGGTCGATCGTGTGCACGACGGGGTTGGCGCCCTGGTATCTTTTGGTGACCGCCTGCGGCATCCAGAGGAGGTGCCCGTCGAAGGCATCGTGGGCGGCGGCCTCGAGCCTGTAGCGGAGCGACGACTTCCGTTTGAGGTATCCCTTCTCGTGGAGCCAGACGTTGGGGTAGAACGCGACCGGGCGCTCGTTGAACCCGTGGTCGGAGACGACGAGGTAGTTGGCGTCCGCACCGACGGAGTCCATCAGGCGGCCGACTATGCCGTCTATCTCCTGGTACCCCTTCACCGCTGCCTCGTTCCCCTCCTGTCCCTTCCCCACGACCTTGTGCTGGAGGCGGTCGAGGGCCGTAAGGACGACCATCGCGAAGGACCATTCTGACTCGCGCAGCAGCTCCAAGAACAGGTCGACCCTCCTCCTCTCCGTGTCCGCCACGCGCCTCACCAGCTCCTGCGGCTCTCTCTCGAGGCTCCTGCTCATCGGCGTGTCGATCTCGTAGTGCTCCTTCTCCATCCTCGCAAGGAGCTCCCCGGGATACGCCGATTTGGCGTCGGTGAACCACGGCGGTATTCCCGAGATCATGGACCCCGCGATGGGCCGGGCGGGGTACGTAATCGGCACATTCACGACGACAGAACGCCCTCCTGCCGCCCCGACGTAGTCCCAGATCCTCGGCGTGCTGGTATCTGTCGAATTTATGATCGTGAGTGGCAGCTTGGAGAAGTTGTAGAAGTAGTAGATGCCGTGTTTTCCGGGGTTCACTCCGGTCGTGATGGAAGTCCACGCGGGAGCCGTCTGCGGGGGAAACACGGAGGCCAGCCGGGAGAAGCAGCCCGACCCGGCCATCGCTGCAAGCCTGGGCATCCTCCCGTCGCGCACGAGAGCCTGCGTCAGCTGATAATCAGCCGCATCTAGCCCTATGATTACCAGCTTTCGGGAGGTCATTTTGTCTAAGGTCCCTAGCTCGCTGCTTCTCGCGCCGACCCCTCATCGTATTTTAGTTTAATGAATGTTCAATCCGACGGCGGGATTGCTGGCTTTCGGCGGATTGGTTAATTAGCGAGTCGTGAAGAGGGTCCACGGTCTTTTGTCCCGCTCTGACGAGTACCTGCGAGAGGTCTCGGACATCGCGTCCAGACTCGACAGGAAGGAGGTGGACAGGGCGATATCGATTCTCTACGACGCCTGGAAGAATGACAGCCAGGTGCTTGTAATGGGTAATGGCGGAAGTGCTTCGACCAGTACTCATTTCGCCTGCGACCTGAACAAATGGGTCTCCGACGAGGCCGAGAGGAAGTTCCGGGCCATCTCCCTCGTCGACAACATCCCCCTGGTCAGCGCCCTGACCAACGACAACGGCTGGAGCGACGTCTACTACGAGCAGCTCCGTAACTTCCTGAGAAAGGGCGACGTGGTCGTCGCCATCAGCGTCCACGGAGGCTCGGGGAGCGACAAGGCGGGTCCATGGTCGCAGAACCTCATGAAGGCGGTGCGGTATGCGAAGGATAACGGGGCGAAGGTCATCGGCCTGGCAGGTTTCGACGGAGGGCTGCTCAAGACGGCGGCTGACGCCTGCGTCGTCGTGCCCGCGAACTCCACCCCGCACGTCGAAGGCATGCACCTCGTGCTCACGCACTTGATGGCCGAGCAGCTCAGGGCGATGATCTCAAAGGGGAAAAAGACCGGCGGCTACTAGCCGCGCCGGGCGGACACCTGGTCCGAGGGCTCCTTCGCTGCCGTGTCGACCGGCGCA
>JASHZW010000049.1 GCA_030042335.1 Nitrososphaerales archaeon | reverse complement strand
TTGATTTGAAGTATCGAAGTAGGTCGGAAATCGTGGCCATGATACTTCAGGCCGCGAACAAAGGCGCCACGAAGACGCGGATAATGTACGGGGCGTACATCTCCTACGCTCAGGTCAAGGAATACCTGGCGTTCCTTCTGAGGAAGGACCTCATAAAGTACGAGGAGGGCACGGGAGTCTACAAACTCACCGAGAAGGGGCTCCAGTACCTGCGGGCCTTCGACCAGATCAACGAGATAATTTCGCTGGACCAGAAGCCCACGGAAACAGCCTCATTCGTTGGCGAAAGTTCCTAGGAGAACCCTCCTAGGGAATGTCGAACGAGCAATTCTCGACAAAATAATCCCATAGAACATTGTTACAACCGGTATAAATCCCGGATTTCGCGAGTCAAAACCAAATGTCTGCGATGCGAAGTGGTACACCATCCCTTTGCAGGGAGTGCAGGGGGGAGCTAGGATTCGACCCGGAGACGGGTGAGAACTTCTGCATGTCGTGCGGGGTGGTAGATGCCTCAACCGTCGAGAATATGGGCGCGCCGCCGGAGGCAGCGATCTCCGCCAGGGCGCAGCCCGAATCGCACCTTGCGTACGACCTCCAGTTGCACACCCTCATTGGCGGGCAGAACGTCGACGCGAGCGGCCACAAGGTCGGAGACGACCTCGGTTTCAACCAACTTCGGAGGCTGAACAACATGACCATATCCAGGAACTCCAAGACCAGCAACCAGCTCAAGGCATCGTTCGAGATTGCGAGAATCGCCGATGCGCTGAAGCTACCTGCATCGGTCCGCATACAGGCTGAGGAGACCTACCGCAGGGGGCTGAACGCAGGGATAATCAGCGGGCGGTCGATTTCTAACATGGCGGCCGCCTCGATAATGATATCGGCGTCGTCTTCAGGCGTACCGTGCTCGTCAGACGAGATAGAACGGTGCATCGAAGCGGTCAGCGGCCGAACCACTCGCAGATACTACAAGCTTCTGATCCGCGGGCTGAACATCGAGTTCGACCGCACGACACCGAGCAAGCACGTCCCCGGCATAGCAGGCCGCGCGGGCCTCAGCACTAGGGTCGAGAGGAGGGCCCTGGAAATGCTTTCGATAGTCAGAGACTCGCCGGGACTCACAGACAAGCGGCCGGTCTCGCTGGCGGGCGCCGCTCTGTACCTCGCCTCAATGGAGGAAGGGGAGCGCGTCAACCAGCTGAAGCTGGCGTACGCCGCGGGAATAACCCCGATAACGATACGGAAAAGGAGCACAGAGATGCAGGAAGTGCTGAATTCCGCGAAGGATGCCAAGTCCTTCCTAGACGAACTCAGGAGCGAGGAACGCGACGACGATGGGCGTCTCGAACACGGTTCGAGGCGATCCCTCCGGCACGTAGCGGACCTCGAGCAGTCGGTCTGAACCGAAAGTCTCCTCCCGGTCCAGAGCCGGTCCTCTGCGCTGGAGACCGACTCTCACCGGAACGCGTCTTCTATCGCTCTGGATATAGTCGCGATGTAGAACGGCTTCTGTACGAGGGAGAATCCCGATGCTGCGACTTCCTCCGTCGCCTTGTCATCGGCTGTCACCATGATGATCTTCTGCCCTGGCCTGATTTCCAGGATCTCCTTTGCCGCCTCCAGTCCGTTCATCCTCGGCATCCTGTAGTCCATCAGAATGAGGTCTGGCTTGATACTCCCGTCTGCGATGGCTTGGACGATTTCGACCCCGTCCCGCGCCACGAACTCGTTGACGTAGCCGAGGCGGGTCACCACCATTGAGAAAAGCCTCCCTAGGTCCTCTTCGTCGTCGACAATGGCGATCTTTCTGATGCGTCGAGATTCAGGGGAATGCTTCCACCGTCCGGACCCGTCTTCAGGGGCATCACCATCCGGCAAAACGCGGCTCCCGGTGGACGCGTTGAAATTCGGAGGTCCCCACCAGCGGAGTTCTTCGGGTGCTAGCGCGTCTGCGGGAGCCACACTTCCACCTTCGTTCCCCGCCTGTAATCGCCAGGGATCCTGTCAGAGACGGCCACCTTACCGGAGTATCTCTCTACCACCAGCGCATAGACGATGGACAACCCCAGTCCTCCCCCGCTCGCCCCGCGCAGGTAGCGGGTGAAGATCTTCCGCTTCATCTCCTCAGAGATGCCTCTTCCTTCGTCGGTCAGCGCTATCTTCCAGTATCTCTCATTTCGTCCGTCGACCATGGCCTCCTCGGCGCTGGCGTTGATCCGTACGCCCATCCCATTGGTGTAATTCACCGAGTTCGATATTATGTTGGTGAACGCTTCGTCCAGTAGGTCGTCGGCTAGCGCCCTCGTGCCCGGTTCGACCTCTATAGAGACCTCGATGGTCTTGTTCGGATTTGCCTTTGTCACCAGCTCCGCCGACCTCGCTAGGGATTCCCGTACGTCTACGGGTAGAAGCTCCGCATCCTTCTCCGATATTATCTTCCCGAGCTTCTTCGTCCTTTCGATCAGGTTCGTCGAACCATCCGTTGCTCTTAGGATGGATTCTATGAGAGCGCTTTCGTCGCCGCCCTTCGTCTCTTTGAGTAGCTCGCCGCTCGTCCTCACGACCTGATTGTAGTTCCTTATGTCGTGAGACAGGATGTCCTGTAGCAGCTCCGCAGTCCTCCTGCTCCGTCTCTCCTTCTCGAGCGCCACCTCCTCTCTTTCCCTCAGCTCGAGCTCTTCCCATACTCTTTCGAAGAACCGGACGTTGGCCAGGACCGTGGAGTTCCTCGTCGAGTAGGTAGCGACGTCCATCGCATCGGTGAAATCCAGTTCGGGAGCGTCGTTCTGTTCGATGACCAGCGAGCTGCTCCTGTCTGCTACGATGACGGTCACAGTGTTCGGCGCGCTTGCCTGGGGAATTTCGCGGTGCTCTATGAGCTTCTTCCCGGTCTTCACGTTCACTTCTTCGCTTATGCGCCGAAGTTGTCGTTGGATCTCGGAGTCCGGGCTTATGATGCTGATCTTGACGCTCCGTTCTGTCGCCGCCTTCACCATGGCTTCGAGCATCCCGCCGTCTTCGGCTCTGCGGAAGGTTTCCGCGGTAGGCTGTATCACGAGTAGCTCCCTCTTGGCTTGGTCGATCAGCTCCAGAAAGACGTCCCTTATGCGCGCGGAGTTACGGATCAATTCGATTTTCGGCAGGGATGTCCCTTCCTGCAGCTCCTTGAACCTCTCTTCGGCCGGCCTCGCAGTGCTCCACAGCCTTTCGAAGAACCGCTTGCTCTGTTCCACCAGATGCCTGTCATTGCTGTAAACCGTCGATACGATGGAACTCCTCGGAAAGACGCTCGCCATACCAGGCGCCGTCATGTATTCGCTCTCGTTCATGAGCAGATTTCCGCTGACCGTCTCAAGATGGCGGAGCTCTGCTATCTTCGACATCTCTTTGCAGTACGTCAGGTTCTCCTGTCCAATCCTGGTGATTATCCTCAAATGGCCACCCCTTTCATTGAC
>JASHZW010000048.1 GCA_030042335.1 Nitrososphaerales archaeon | reverse complement strand
GTGATTTGATTGCAGAACAATGACTTTTAAGGGCGGGGTGGCGGTGAAGGTCAGGGTACCAGTAATGAAAATGGGTGACAGGCAGGCGCGGCGAATGATGGACAAGATGGGTATCAACATGAAGGAGATACCGGGCGTCGAAGAAGTCATCATCGTGACCGACTCGAAGGAGCTCCACATCCACGACGCCCAAGTCTCCGAGATTAACGCTCAGGGAAGTAGAATCTTCCAGGTCATGGGGGATGTGGAGGAGCTCGAGAAGGCCAAGAAGACCTTTTCCGACGAGGACATTCTGCTCGTCCAGCAGCAGGCTGGAGTAACGAAAGAGAAAGCCGTTGCGGCACTCGAAGCGTCCGATGGCGAAGTCGCAAGGGCCATCCTGCGGCTCACGTCTTAGTCCAAGCAAAATAGAAATACCCCATTCGTTGGGATTAGCGAGTGATGACAGAAGGGGAGCAGAAGCCGAAGGCGGACTCCAATTCCTCGATAGCGCCGGCTCTTTCCAAGACCATCCATATCGGAGTACCCATCGCTTCGATTCTGCTAGTCCTTGCGTTCGCTATCGTGAGCTTCCAGCCACCGTACAAGAGCACAATCCCGCCCGAGTCGACTCTCGTCTTCATCCCCGTGTATCTTACGATAGTCGTCATACTGGTCTTCGGTTCGATGTACCTCTTCAAGAGACTCGTAGACGGTGAACCTCCGTCATCTCCCACTCAGGCCTGAGTGTGATATCGGCGCGGTTCATATCTGCGCAACTCTCTACATCGGTATCGGGTTGCGCGACATCATGACACCGTTGACTACCATTCCCGCACCTACCAATAGCATCCCCAGACTATAGATTTCCGAGACATCGCTGGACATGATGTAGCCGGCCGACATCGCAATTCCTATGGCCATCATTATGAAACCGTACGCGATCATCAGCAGTGAGAAGAGCCTTGCGAATCGGAGGCCCATCAACCCAACGGAGAGGATGGATGTGACGATGACGGCGACTCCCAGCACGACGAGGATGGCGGCCCATCCGTAGCTTGGGAAGGAACTATCGTTCATCATCCCGCCATTCCCTCCCAGGAGCAGGAGCGAAGCCGAGGCGAAGTCGAGGACACCCCCGATGAGACCAAGGATGAAACCGTTTGTCGAGGTCAAGGCCGAGCAGGCCCCGGTTCTTGGTCGCAGAGATGTATTTGACCATGCCGTAATATACACCCCGAGGTGCATGCCCAAACGAGGGTACAGTCATCACTTGGGCGCGGACTCCAGCAAGACCGGCATGAGTAGGATCGACTGGGTCTACTCCACGCTCCCAGTAAACATCGCCCTCGGTCCCATAGGAACCTTCGTCCAGCTCTACCTGCTAAGGCTGGATGGAGTCCAAGCGGGTACTGTATGGGTAGCTGCTGCTGTCACAGCCTTCAACGCCGTGAGCATCCCCGCGGCCATAATCTGGGGGTTCACGACCGACAGGCTCCACAAAAGAAAGATCATCATCGTGGTGAGCTATCTGGTCACAGCGCTCTTCCTGTTCTCGTTCTTCTTCGCGGACTCGAATTCGGGGATAGTCCTCGTCTATTCGCTCGTCTCCTTCATCTCGGCCGCGTCTGCCACCCCACTTAACCTCCTCATCATGGAGAACGAGAAGAAGAACCGCTGGGCAACCGGCTTCGCGAGACTTTCGCTCATGTCGACGGTCGGTTCTACCATCGGCTACGTGCTCAGCTCTCTCTGGGTGCAGTTCCTGCCAGTCCTCTGGCTCGTGGTTCCCTTCGGGATGCTGTCTGTGGTCTCTACGGTCATGTCCATGACCATGATCCGGGAGCCCGAGTTCACCTTCGAGAAGGAAGTTGTCGTCATGCAAAAGTCAGGATTCTTTCAGAGGCTTACTGCTTCACCTCTGCTCTTCCTGAGCATCCCGAGACCCTCTGATTTCCGGCGCCTCTTCAAGGGTATCAGGAACGAGCTGACCCGCTATGTCCCGCTCCTCTATCTTTCCATCATCCTCTTCTATCTGGGCAGCGGTATCTTCAACACCTCATTCGTTCCGGCCCTGTCGTCGCACTCTCTTACAGAGAGTCAGATCTACGCTTTGAGCGTCGCCGCGCTCGTAGCACAAATATTCGCCTTCAGATACGCAGGGAGATACATCGAGAACAGGTCCCTCGGCACAGTGGCCGTGCAGATGCTCCTCCTGAGGGGCGGATGCTATGCGCTGATCGGGGTAGCTTCCGCGTTGATCCCAAGTGCCCTGTTCGGAGTACCGACGTTGCTACTGTACCCGATATCGAGCGGCATAGCCTATGGCATCTACTACACCGCCTCGAACACCTTGATCTTCAACTCCATCCACGGGAACAATCACGGCTCCTCGCTAGGGGTCTACAGCGCCGTAGTTGGTATTTCCACTACGGTGGGTTCATCACTCTCGGGATTCACGTCGCTCTATCTCGGCTTCGACATCACATTCATCACAGGCGGCTTGCTTCTCATCGCGGCGGCGGGAGTAACCTGGAAACTACCGCTGGACAAACCGGTCGAACCAAGAAGCTGAGATTGTCGCCGCGAGCACTGCACACCGACCACAAAATTCGACAATTTTTCCCTGACTAGATATCAGGAGTTGCACCAAAAGTCAGGATACGCTTAAATAATGTCCGCAATCGCAGCGATGACCGCTAAGATGGCAGTTACAATCACCGATGCTCAAGCGCTGCTCTCTGTGGCGGCCGCGATAGCTATTGCCGGCGGGCTCATTGGGACCGGTCTGGCACAGCAAGGCATTGGCGCGGCGGGAATGGGGATAATTGCCGAGAAACCTGAAAAGTTCGGCCAGGTGCTCTTCTTCTTCGTCATTCCCGAAACTCTGTGGATTATCGGCTTCGTGCTCGGCATAATCTTACTTCTCAACATCCTCTGAGGACGGTTGACCCTTAGTGTCAGCCGAGTCTCTGCTGAAGGAAGTAGAGGAGAAGCGTAAGAAGACAATCGAGATGCTCGAGGCGGAGTACTCTGCGAAAAAGGCAGAGGTCACCAACCGGACGACCGAGCAGAAGGCGTACATCTCCAACTCCTCTAAGAAGGAGGCCGACGCTCTGGTCCAGAGGGAGCGCATCAGAATCGGCGGAGCCGCGAAGCTCCAGTCCAAGAAGATGATTTTCGATGCGACCGAACAGATGCTCGAGAACAATATCGCTGCTCTGAGGCAGTCTCTCGCGGATGTCGCGGGGTCCAAGGAGTACCAGGGTTTACTTTCTAAGATGGTGGCCTATGCTTCGAAGAGGCTAGGCGGGAACATCAGCGTCGCATGCAGGCAGACCGATGCTGCAGCACTCAAGAAGCTGGGCGTCAAGATCGCCTCATCGAACCTCGAGACAGCAGGAGGGTTCAAGGCGACGAACAGTAATGGGACGCTCGAATTGGACCTCACATTCGAGGAGCTCCTGCGGAACCGTGAGGACGACGCCCGCGCTTTCATCCTCGGCAGGGAGTAGAATCAATGCAATCCTCGTACGCCTCGAGCTCCGGCGTCCTGAGGGTCCTTTCGCTCCAGTTTCTCAACAAGAACCAGCTTAACGAGCTGCCCAAGGCGAAGGATGTCGCAGAGATTAGCCAGCGCCTCGAGTCGACGTGGTACGGACCAGACATCGAAGCAGCCGAGGCAACCTACAAGCCTCCGGAGTCGATAGAGATAGCCGTCAACAGACACCTGACCTACGTGAACCGGATCGCCTTGCAGGCGGCGCCTGTTTTCGGCAAGGACGCCCTGCGGGCCTACCTCGCCAAGTGGGACATTGAGAACATCGAACTCATAATAGCCGCCAAGACCCTAGGGAGAACCCTCGAGCAGACGGAGGCATTCCTCGTGACGTCGAGGAACGTCCCTGTAGGACTATCTTTCAACACGATACCCCTCAGCGAGCTGCATACTCTTCTCCAGCAGCCTGACGTCGAGAGCGTGATAAACTACCTCGTGAAATTCGGATACGGAGCCATCCTCCTCCAGCAGCTCGGAGAGTTCCGCAAAACCGACGACTTGGGCGTCTTCACGGTGGCACTTGAGAACTACTACTACTCCAAGCTGTTCCAGGAGCTGAGGTTCCTGCAGGGTGATGAAGGTCTCCTCAGGGAATACTTCCGCACCGAGATAACGAAAAGGAACCTCCTCAATCTGCTCAAGGCAAAGGAATCGAACGTGAGCAGAGAGACGTGCGCCAAGCACCTCGTGGAAGGTGGCCTCGTAAGCACAAGCGTTCTCCTCGATGCCTACTCCTCGCCGGACCCGAGCGACATCGGCAAGAGGTTCGAACAGAACTTCCCGGTCACCGAGTCCCTCGAGAGGTACAAGCAGACCCATGACCTGACAGAGTTCGAAGTGAGCTTGGACAGGATAATGGTGGCCAAGTTCGTACCGAGGTTCCGCAGCCTTGCAATCTCACTAACCTCCGTCTTCTCCTTCGTCCTGCAGGCTGAGTTCGAGAGGCAGAACATCAGGAGAATAACCTACGCGAAGCAGTATGGCATGACCGAAGAATACATAAGGTCAATAATTCTATCGAGCTGAGAAAATGAGTGGAAGAACCACGACCCAGAGCGGAAAGATTGCAGTGGTGGGTGACCGGGAGCTGGTCCTCGGCTATCGCCTGCTCGGAGTCGAGGACGCCTTCATCACCACGAAGGAGGATGCGCAGAAGGTGATTATGGACCTGTTCAACGCGAACGGGCATGGACTGATTATTGCCAGTAACGAGGTAAGGAAGGCCCTTTCTCCCTCGGCCCGCGAGAAGCTCGAGTCGTCGATAATACCTCTCGTCGTCTTCATGCCGCCGATTGATTCAGCGGCGGGACAGGAAGAGTCCTTGGCAATCTTGGCCAGGCGGGTTCTCGGAGTCGACCTTAAGGTGAGTGCATGATGAAAGAAGGAACAATAGTCAGAGTCACCGGTCCAGTGGTGACATCGAAGGGACTGGAAGGTGCAAAGATGTTCGACGTCGTCAGGGTCGGCGAGCTGGGTCTTGTAGGGGAGGTCATCAAGCTCGAAGGAGAGAGGGCGATTCTCCAGATTTACGAGGACACGACAGGCGTCAAACCAGGCGAGAAAGTCGTCAACACGGGTCAGGCGCTCTCGGTGGAGCTCGGCCCTGGCCTTCTCACATCCATCTACGACGGAATTCAGAGGCCTCTGAACATCCTCAAGGAAAAGAGCGGAGACTTCATCAGCAGAGGTCTCATCATACCTGCTCTCGACGAGACCAAGAAGTGGGACTTCGTCCCCCTCAAGAAGAACGGCGATAAGGTCTCGGAAGGAGAAATAATCGGAACAGTGCAGGAGACCCAGCTCGTCTCACACAAGATAATGATTCCTCCGGGTGTCAGCGGAGAGCTGAGGGACATCAAGGCGGGCAAGTTCACGATCAGGGAAGCGGTGGCGAAGGTCAAGACACAGACCGGGGACGTCGAAATCTTCCTCGCGAGCAAATGGAGGGTAAGGACTCCAAGACCGATAACGCGTAAGCTGCCTCCGGACACGCCGCTGCTTACCGGGCAGAGGGTCTTCGACACCTTCTTCCCAGTCGCAAAGGGAGGCACCGCGGCCATCCCGGGCCCGTTCGGTTCGGGCAAGACTGTCTCGCAGCAGCAGCTAGCGAAGTGGAGTGACAGCAGGATCATCGTCTACGTCGGATGTGGAGAGAGAGGGAACGAGATGACGGAGGTGCTCGCGACCTTCCCGGAGCTGGAGGACCCGCGCTCCAAGAGGCCGCTCATGGAAAGGACCATACTCGTGGCCAACACCTCGAACATGCCCGTCGCGGCGCGGGAAGCCAGCATCTACACCGGCATCACGATAGCCGAGTACTACAGGGACATGGGCTATGACGTGGCACTCATGGCGGACAGCACTTCACGCTGGGCCGAGGCGCTGAGAGAGATTTCGGGCAGACTCGAAGAGATGCCCGGCGAAGAGGGGTACCCCGCGTACCTTGGAAGCAGACTCGCCGAGTTCTACGAGCGCTCGGGCAAGGTGGTGGCGCTGTCACCAGACGAGAGGGTCGGCTCGGTCACCGTGGTCGGAGCCGTGTCACCACCGGGCGGAGACTTCTCCGAGCCGGTCTCGCAGAACACGCTAAGGGTCACAAGGGTCTTCTGGGCTCTCGACGCAAGTCTCGCAGCTAGGCGTCACTTCCCGTCGATCAACTGGCTCACCAGCTACTCGCTCTACACCGACGACCTCCGCGGCTGGTACCAGCAGTCGGTGGGCAAGGACTTCCCGGACATGCGTACCGAAGCCCTCGGGATCCTCCAGAAGGAGGCGGAGCTCCAAGATATCGTCCAGCTCGTCGGCTACGATGCGCTCCCCGAATCGGAGAAAGGAGTCATGGATGTCGCCAAGAGCATAAGGGAGGACTACCTCCAGCAGAGTGCCTACGATCCGGTCGACACGTACACATCCGTTCGGAAGCAGTACCTCATGTTGAAGACAATTCTCGACTTTGGAAAGATGGAGGCCGACGCAATAAAGTCAGGGGCTCAGGCTGCCCAGATCGCCACGCTGCCCGTGAAGACGAAGATAGCCAGGATAAAGTGGACTCCGGAAGACCAGACCGAGGCACTCATCCAGGACATCAACAACGACATGACACAGCAGTTCGGTGCACTGGTGCAGGAGGTAAAGGTCTAATGCAGCAACCAGTCTCTTACAAGACTGTCTCTCAGGTAGCCGGCCCGCTCCTCTTCGTGAAGAAGGTGGAGAACGCGGCTTATGGAGAGATGGTCGAGGTCACCAACGCCCTTGGCGAAAGGGTACGCGGACAGGTCCTCGACGCCGGCGCAGGCCTGGCGGTGGTCCAGGTCTTCGGCTCCACGCTCGGACTCAGCACGGAAGGGACCTCTGTGCGTTTCCTCGGCGAAACCGCAAGAATCTCCGTCTCGGACGAGATGCTGGGACGTGTCTTCAACGGGCTCGGAAACCCGAGGGACAGTGGTCCGGCGATAGTCTCCAAGACCAAGGTCGAGATAGTCGGCTCCGGCATAAACCCCTACAGCAGAGAAGAACCATCCGAGTTCATTCAGACTGGGATTTCGACCATCGACGGCATGAACACCCTCGTCAGGGGCCAGAAGCTTCCGCTCTTCTCAGCGGCTGGGCTTCCGCACAATCTACTTGCGGCGCAGATTGCCAGGCAGGCGAAGGTCCTCAGCTCTTCCGAGAATTTCTCCGTCGTCTTCGCTGCGATGGGGATAACCAGCGAGGAGGCGAACTTCTTCATCCGCCAGTTCGAGGAGACAGGCGCCTTGGAGAGGACCGTCCTCTTCCTGAACCTCTCCTCCGACCCTTCGATGGAACGCATACTGACACCAAGGCTCGCTCTCACGACGGCGGAGTATCTCGCCTACGAGAGAGAGAGCCATGTGCTCGTCATTCTCACCGATATGACCAACTACTGCGAGTCGCTCAGAGAAATATCGGCGGCCAGGAGTGAGGTCCCCGGAAGGAGAGGCTATCCGGGTTACACCTACACCGACCTCGCGACCATCTACGAGCGCGCCGGCAAGATCAAGGGCAGGAAGGGCTCTATCACTCAGATTCCGATACTGACGATGCCGGCCGACGACAAGACGCACCCCATCCCAGACCTCACCGGGTATATTACCGAAGGACAGATCTACGTCAGCAGGGACCTCGACCGCGCGGGAATCTACCCGCCCATCGACGTCCTCGAGAGCCTTTCCAGACTCATGAACCAGGGAATCGGCCCAAAGCGCACAAGGGAGGACCACAGAGGAATGGCAGACCAGCTGTACGCCTCTTACGCGCAGGGCAAGGATGTCCGTGCCCTCTCTGCGATCGTCGGTGAAGAAGCGCTCAGCGAGACCGACAGGAAGTTCCTGAAGGTCGCCCAGCGGTTCGAGAACATGTTCGTGAGACAGGGAGTGAATGAGGACCGCAGCATCGAGCAGACGCTGGACATCGGGTGGCAGGTCATCGAGCCGCTCTCGGACTCCGAGATCAAGAGGATCAAGCCCGAGCTCATAGAGAAGTACAGGAAGAGAACCACAACACAATAGGACGCGATCGAACTGCCCACAGCGATTAACGTCAAACCGACGCGGATGGAGTACCTGAGGACCATCAGGAGGATTGCGATTTCCCGCAAGGGCCTCAAGTTGCTCAAGCTAAAGAGGTCAGCGTTGATCCTGGAGTTCTTCAACATGAGCAAGACTGTCGCGGACTTGAGGAGCGGGCTCCAGGCGAAGCTCATCAAGGGATACGAGGGGATACACAGCACCGAGATGTTCGTAGGGCCACTGCGGCTAGAGTACGAGTCGATGCGAATCCCGAGGCTGCACGAACTCACCCTGAAGAGCAAGAACGTGATGGGCGTAAAGATTCCTGAGGTCACCTCCGTGAGTTCTGGACAGGCAGGGCAGGAGTATCTCCTTGAGATTCCCGCTTCCGTCAATCAGGCGATAAAATCCTTCCAAGATGTGCACCAGATGGTCCTGAACGTGGCCGAGAAGGAGACCGCGCTGAGGAAGTTGCTCATGGAAATCGAGAAGACAAAGCGGAGGTCCAATGCCATAGAGAATGTGCTCATTCCGAGGCTCCAGGCGAACGCCAGGTACATCAAGTTCAGGTTCGACGAGATGGAGAGGGAGAGTTTCACCAAACTGAAGACAGTGAAGAGGAAGATGGCGGAACGTGAATTGTCGGGAGAAGGCGATGAGTGACAAGACGGAGAAGCCCATGGGGCTGCCTCCCTACTACTGGGCCAAGCCACCGGTCAAGCAAAAGCCCGTTCCGAGGGGATTCGTGAACAAGCAGCAGAAGCAGTTCTACCTCATCAGGATAGGCTTCATCGTCGCCAAGATAGCAGCAGCGGCAGCGCTGGTCCTGCTGATAGTGACGAGGTTTTGAGTTTAGTCATGTCGACGAACTACACTGAGACGCTGAAAAGAATCAAAGACGCCGAAGAGGCCAGCAACCGCGAAGTCGCCGAGAAGAAGAAGTCTCTCGAGGCCGAACTTCACGACCTCGAGCAGGTGTCGGACGAGTCAATCGAGGTCGCGAAGAAAGACGCTGAACTCTACGTCACGAACGAGGTCGAGAGCGCCAAGGAGTTGGCACAGAAAGACGCCGAGTCTCTTCTCGAGTCGAGTAGGAGGCAGGCCGATGTCATAGCGTCGCGCAGGCTTAGCAAGAAGGAGTTTCAGCATGCAATCGACGATATAGTTTTCTCGGAATTCAAGAGTGAGTAACCTTGCTGCTAAAGCCCGCCGAGATGCAGAGGGTCGCCATCGTCGGCCTTCGCGAGGAAAGGCAGAGGGTCGTCTCCCTGCTGCACGACCTCGGCGTGGTCCAGATAGAACCCCTGTCGAAAGGTGTAGCTTCAGAGCTGAAAGCCGACGTCGATAACACCGCGTCCAGGGAGGTCTCAGAAGAGCTTCTCAGGATCAAGTCCTTGATGTCCGCCTTGCCTCCTGCCAAGGTTGATGACAAGAGAGGTTTCGTCTCGCTGACGGACCTGATAGACGTATCCAAATCGATTCAGATCGATAAGGACGTTGCCTCGCTGAAGCAGAGACAGGAGAGAACCCTGTCCCGTCTCGACGATCTGAAGAACAGGACGGGCTTGGTCAAGAACCTCGATTTCATCCAGGCGGACCTGAGCGTGCTCGACCTCGAGAGTGCGGCCTCATTCTTCGGCGGCCTCTCGCAGGAAGCGTACGACAAGCTGAGGACTGATATATCATCGGTCCAGGGTGTCATGATGCAGTCTGCCGGGACCGACCCCGTCAGGGTTGTCGTGATCGTCCCGAACTCCGAGCTTGAGAAGTTCGGGGCCGTGATACAGGCAGCTGACATCCGGCTCGAACGTGTCCCGCCCATGAAGGGTACTGTCAACGAGATTCTTGCGACCCTTCAGAAGGAGACCGCCGCAGCCGAATCGGAACTTGCCGAGGTGAACCGGGGTCTCCTGCAGATTTCCCAGAAGAACTACGGTCTCCTGACGGCGGTCGAGGAAGAACTCTCCATAGAGGCGAGGGTCCTGGAAGTCACCAGTAATATCGGATTCACCGAGAGCAGTTTCGTCTTAGAGGGATGGGTCCCTGAAAAGAAGGTCCCGGTGTTGAGCAACGCCCTCGTACGCCAGAGCAAATCCGCGATGCTCTTCAAGATAGAGGGAGACGGGAAGCCCCCGACCCTGATGGAAGCACCCAAACAGCTCAAATTCTTCGAGTCCTTCACGCGGGTTCTCACTCCTCCCCAGTATGACGAGTTCGACCCCACGCTGATATTCGCGTTCGTCTTTCCGATATTCTTCGGCCTGATGCTGGGCGACGTGGGCTACGGCATCGTCATACTCGCGATCGCCCTCTGGATAAAGCGGAGGGTCGAGCATCCAGGAACAAAGACGGTGATTCCCGGCGCCCTGAGAAGATTCGGGCGCTCAATATTCCAGCCTGCGCAATTCCGGAAGCTGGCCATGGCCATGATTCCCGGCGCCATAATGGGCATCATCTTCGGCTTCCTCTTCAACGCCTACTTCGGCTTCCACCTGAATCAGTATCTCTTCTCGTACATGGACAAGAACATGCACATCGGCCTCCCTGGCTACCTCATAACCGATGGTGCCTTCCTCGATCCGCTGTCGACCTACGGTCTCAAGACGCTGCTCAAGTTCAGCGGCTACGTGGGGCTATTCTTCGTGTCCCTCGGGCTCGTGATGGGTATGATCAACAAATATTGGGAGAAGGAGAACCGGCACATCGTAGGCAAGTTTGGCTGGCTCTGCGTCGCCTGGGGGATAAGCCTCTTCGGGCTCTTGGTCCTTCACCTAAAGTCCCTGAGTGATGCCGTGAACTTCTCGTCGAATCCTCTCGGCGGAGCATACATCGGTATGGTGATTGTCGGTGTTGGACTCATCGCCTACGGCGAGGGAGGACAGGCGCTGATTGAGCTCCCGTCCATCGTCAGTCATATCCTCTCATTCACCAGGCTTACCGGCATACTACTGGCCTCGATAGGCTTCGCCCTCGTCGTCAACTCCCAGTTTGAGGGTCTAGCATCTCCCCTCTTCCAGAGCGGGACGGTGACCGGGTCCGCAATCGGTTTCGCGATTGCCGGAATCGTACTTCTTGTCGTCGGTCAACTCTTCAATATCGTACTCGCCCTTTTCGAGCCTGGTATACAGGGGGCAAGGCTTCTCTTCGTGGAGTACTTCTCTAAGTTCTACGAGGGGCAGGCCAAGCTCTTTGTCCCGTTCAAAGGCAAGAGGATTTACACCCTCAGCCAAGTGGAAATGACTGAACCGAAGCCAACTAGCTAGTTTTGGCAAAACCACGCACGATTAGTTTAATACATTTGACCTCGAACCGGATGCTGCTTGCAAGCAGCGCCCCGAAGAGTCAAGACCATCTACAGCGTTATCGCCTCTCCACAAAGACTCGAGATTCTCAAAATCCTGAACGTGAAGGGACCACTCACCTACAGCGCCCTGAAAACCCTCGCCGGCTTCAAGTCGAAGAAAGAGTCCGGAAAGTTTGCGTATCACCTGAGGAAGCTCGTCAGGCAGCTGCTCATCCAGCTCAACCGCCAGGAGAGGAAGTACACCGTCACCAACTTGGGGAGACTCGTGCTCAACCTCACCCGTCAGATTGAGGAACAGTCCCTCGTCGAAAGTGGGAAGCTGTACGTCAGGACCTCGCGACA
>JASHZW010000047.1 GCA_030042335.1 Nitrososphaerales archaeon | reverse complement strand
TCCGAGCTCGATTTCATGTCGAAGGTAGACCACAAGGAGGTCGCCTTCGCAGAGAACTGGCTTTCGGACATCGGAGCTATCGACCGTCGTACGCACAAGATCACAGAGAAGGGACTGCTGATGAGCGAGATCCCGTACGAACCGGACTTCGCGCACATGGTCTCGAACGCGATAATCTCACGAGACTACACGATGGCGAGGTTCCTCCTGGCGAGCGGAGCCTTCGGCGACTCGCTCAACCACGCCTACCGCACGGATATGGAGGGGCTCGCCAGGGACTTCCTCTATACCTTCGACAGGTCGAACGAGCTCAACGTCAAGGCGCACCTACTCTGGGGTTACTCGGGAGAGGAGGCAGGGAGGTTCATCTCGTGGATAGCCTCGAATGGTGTCTTCCCTGGCTTCATCGAGGAGGCCTGGAAGAACTACGAGGCGGCGAGGGAGGCACTGAACGACATGTTGGTTTCCTCGGGAAGGGACCCCATACCACCGGAGGTCGCGACGGACCCAGACCTGGCCAGGTTGGCAGGATATCTCGGGGACACCCTCTCGTTCGAGAGGTTCGGGCTCCACGAGAAGAACCAATATGGTCTGAAGGACATGGTGATAACAGGGAGCTTCTTCGCCAGGACGCTGACGATCAACGGAAGGAGGATCCTCTTCGACATCGTCGCGATGAACGAGAGGAGACGCGGCCACAAAAAGCGACGCTAGAGGTGGGCAAGGCTTAAGGGAGGACCGGCCTTTGACCCGAGCCACATGTCCGAATCGTGGCCGGGCGGGAAAGCCAGGACCGAGATGACTGTCGAGCTGAATGTCCCGATAAAGATGAGGGATGGTGTCGTCACCAGGGCTGACGTCTATCGACCGAAGAAGGCCGGAAGGTATCCGGTCGCCCTGGAAAGGACGGCATATGACAAGAGCCGCGGGCAGGCGATGTTCTACGGCCTGAGGCCCATCAGGGCAGTCAGCAGAGGATACGCTGTGGTCATACAGGACATCCGCGGCCGCTGGACCTCGGACGGTAAGTTCTATCCTCTGACACAGGAGATCAACGACGGCTACGACAGCGTCGAATGGTGTGCAAAGCAGCCCTGGTCGAACGGCAAGGTCGGGATGTGGGGGCCGTCGTACGTGGGCGCCACCCAGTGGCTGGCGGCCGCATCGGCTCCTCCGCATCTGGCCTGCATAGCACCCTGCATAACCGCCTCGAACTACTACGAGGAGTGGTTCTACAGGGGTGGGGCGCTGCAGTTATCCTTCGTCGGCGCGTGGATTATGGACTCGTTCGCTCCGCACGAACTCCTGAGGCAGCGAAAGAAGAAGGAGGCCGATGCCATGATGGACATGATGGACCGCATGGACGAAAAGGTGTTCGATTTCATCCCCCTCGCCAAGCTCCCTTACTTCAAGGGGAATGCCGAGTACATCTACGACTGGCTCGCGCACCCGGAGGAGGACGCCTACTGGGAGAAGGTCAACTTAGAGAACCATCACGCCAACGTCTCCGTCCCTGCTTTCAACATCGGTGGGTGGTACGACATCTTCTTGCAGGGTACCATAGAGAACTTCGTAAGCATGAGGAAGCGCGGGAAGACCAAGGAGAGCAGGGAACAGCGACTCCTGATAGGGCCGTGGATGCACTGGGGCAGAGCCCCCTGGCTCGACAAACTCGTGGGAGATATGGACTTCGGCCATCGGGCGTCGAACGAGTCGATAGACATGGAGGGTATGCTGCTCGACTTTTACGACAAGTGGATGAAAGACGAGAAAGCCCCGAAGACGCCTCCTCTGAAAATCTTCGTGATGGGGGAGAACGTCTGGAGGGACGAGAACGAGTGGCCGCTCGCGAGGACGAGATACACAGACTACTTCCTTCACAGTGGTGGTTCTGCGAATACCCTCGACGGAGACGGGACACTGAGCGAGGCTCCTTCCGAGGAGCAGTCGTCCGACAGGTTCGTCTACGACCCGCTCGACCCCGTCCCGACGATAGGCGGTGCGCTATGCTGCGACCTCACTTTCACGCCCGCCGGCCCCTACGACCAGACCTGCCTCGAGAAGCGGAAGGACGTGCTCGTCTACAGTACACCGCCTCTCAGGAGGCCTGTGGAGGTCACAGGTCCTGTCACGCTCAAGCTCTTCGCATCGACGTCAGCAGCTGACACAGACTTCACGGGCAAGCTCGTCGACGCGTGGCCCTGCGGCTACGCGCAGAACCTCACCCAGGGGGTGATCAGGGCGAGGTACAGGGAGTCGAGGAAGGCGGCGAAGCTCATACAGCCCGGAAAGACCTACGAGTACACCATAGACCTCTGGTCGACGAGCAACGTGTTTCGGAAAGGCCACCAGATCAGGGTCGAGGTATCCAGCAGCAACTTCCCGCAGTTCGACAGGAACATGAACACCGCGAAGCATCCCTTCAAGGAGGACAAGCCGGTAATCGCCGTTCAGCACGTCTACCACGACAAGGCGCATCCATCAAGGCTCATCCTGCCGATAATCCCGGAGTGAACTGCTAGGCTATTCCAGGTTGTTGCGGCAGCTCGCGGCTTTCAGACCTTACGCCCATCCTCCTGATTGCGATTCTAGACGCTATGGGCGACATGATCGTGGTGATGACGCCGACGGCCACTACCAGCGAGAAGAGCCTCACGTCTATGAGGCCGAGTCCGTAGGCCGTGGTCGCTATCACGAGCTCCACAAACCCCCTGGAGTTCATGAGAAAACCGATGGCTAGGCTCTCGCCCGAAGAGAACCTCGACAGCTTCGCTCCCACATACCCGCCAAGCAGCTTGCTGGCTATCGCAGCCACCAAGAGCGTCGCGATGAGGAGCGGTATCCCGACTATGCTGGACAGCAAGAACTCTCC
>JASHZW010000046.1 GCA_030042335.1 Nitrososphaerales archaeon | reverse complement strand
GCACAGTCAATAACTCAAACTTGATTTATAGCCAGCCGGCAGTTGCCTTCCGGCCAGCGGCGTTGGTCTAGTGGTCAGGATATAGGCTTCCCAAGTCATTAGGACGAAAACAGCCTGTTGCGCGGGTTCGAACCCCGCACGCCGCACCACATCTTCAGTCGCTCGGAAACGCTATAAGCAGACCCACGGGAACTTTTCTCCAGTGCAGAAGAACCTCCTAGACAACGTGTCGGCGAAACTGCAGGAACTTGGAAGCGGAGGCTACGCGAGGGCGTACAGGAATGGGGACGGCATGTTTCCGAGCAGCGCGCACGCTCTTGTGGCGGCCATTTTCGAAGCGGCCGGCGTGGAATTTAAGACGAATGTATCGGTTCTTCCTGGCTCTCCTCTGAAGGCCGACTTCGCGGTGGGGAACAGGCTGATCTTCGTCGGGAAAGGCCCCGCCGCGAAGGAAAGGAGAAAGTTGGAAGCGCAAGGGAAGAGCTGCATGGTCCTGACAGAAGCAACATGGAGGAGCGACGCCTTCGACGCGGGAGTAAGAATTTCGTCAGCGGTCATGCCCGACGCGAGGCGGCAGACCATCTTCCTGGACGACCCTGCCTTCAACTTCGACTACGCGCACATTCTTCCGCGGACCGAGAAATGTTCCGTGATGCACGGGCACACATCATCGGCGCTCGTCGAGCTCATAGGTTCACCCAGAGATGGCATGGTCGTCGACTTCAACGACGCCAAGCCCGTCATCAAGGAAGCCATCGCCTCGCTCGACCACAAGCTCTTCATCAGCAATAGGTATGTCGTGGACAGGAAGAGGGACAGGGTGAACATCGCGTTCGAGACCGTCCACGGTCTGTTCGAGATGAGCGTTCCGACCAAGACCACGGTGCTCCTGGAGGGTGAGGCCACGGTGGAGAACTTGGCCCAAGAACTTCTGCGGAGGATAGTCCCGAAGATGCCGCCCAACGTCGAGGCGGTGGGTGTGTATGTCTACGAAGGACTGAACAAGGGCACCCATCTTCTGGCACAGGTCCACTCGAGAGAGGCCGAACGGCGACGGACTCGATAGTCCTGCTCTCGGGCGGGATAGACTCGGCGGTGTCCCTTTACCTCTCCAAGAACAAAGGCTACTCCAACAGGGCGCTAACTATTCGGTTCCACGGGATGGCGGCTGGAGAGGAGACGGCCGCTAAGAGCATCGCAAAGGCGGCGGGGGTCGAGGAGCATCGGTTCGTCTCCCTGCCGCAGCTGAGAGAGTTGTCGGAGATGAGAGCGGCTGGAAGGCTGGCGGGCCTCCCACCCAGCTACATCCCGATGAAGAACGCGATATACTACAGCCTGGCTGCAGCCTACGCCGAGGAGGTGGGTGCCTCCTACATCGTCGGGGGGCATAACCTGGACGACCTAGCGATGTTCGAGGACACTTCCGACGACTTCTTCGGCCGGCTGCAGGGAGCCCTCCGGGCCGGCTCAACGAGGCTAAAGGGCAGCAGGCTGCGCGTGTGGAGGCCCCTCAAGAAGATGCCAAAGTTCAGGGTGGTCGGGCTGGCCCATGGCCTGGGGGTGCCTCTGGAGCTAACCTGGAGTTGTCACAGGGAAGGCACCCGGCATTGCTGGACGTGCGACGGATGCATCGCGAGGACGACATCGTTCGCCTTGGCGGGGATCCATGACCCTCTAAGACAGAAAAGCACCGAAAACGTATAAAACCGGTGGACGCCGGCGCAGGTTCATGCGTAGGGCTGCAAACGACCGGGAGCAGGTTGTCAAGACCCAGTTCATAGACGTCCTGGCGGACACCCAGCTCGAGCCGGCGGAACTTGTAGTCGAGGCGGGTGTGAGCGACCTGAAGATACTCTATCGGAACGGTAAGGTCGCGATTCCTGTGCTGTTGACGATTCAGACTTCCACAGGGATGCACAGAGGGGTGCACATGAGCAGGCTCGTGCAAGCCGCCTCCGCGAAGCAGGGGGCCAGCATTGAGAGTTGGCTGAAGGCCATCTGCTCCGAGGTGAACAAGACACAGCCCGGGGCGCGCGTCTCCTGCTCCTTCGAGATACCCTACGCGGACCAGTTCATCCCCGTGGTCGTGAAGACGAGCGAGAAGGGTTCGATAAGGTACCAGTTCACCGCGAAGGGGATGACGGCCTGTCCATGCAGCAAGAGGATGATAGGGATAGGACACATGCAGAGAGCGGAGATCACGATGGCCCTGGACAGCAGGAAGCCGATGGACTCCACCAAGACGATACACAAAATGAACGAATGCTTTTCCGCTATCCCCACGGAGCGAATGAAGAGGGTCGAGGAAGCCAAGAAGATACTCGAGGCCCAGGATAACGCTCGGTTCGCGGAGGACCTTGTGAGGGAGTGCATCAAGCGCTTCCCGAACGCCCTCTACGTGAGGTCGAGGTGCTTCGAGTCGATACACGCCCACGACGCGATTGCGACGTGGTCGAAGAGCGCCCGGTCGGCGCCCTTCTGAGTCCTACTGGGGTCCCGGCTGTGTGACCGCCGGCGGGGGCACTGTCGGTTGGACGGCGGGCTGTGCCGGTGCTTCCACCTTTGGAGCCTCGCTACGCATCGTCATGTATCCGTTGTTCTCGAGCCAATCGGCGTGGTCCTTGATGTAGCGCCAGATGATATCGGCACGCTTGTTATCAAAGTCCCAGGGCGAGACGAGGACGATGTCCCTCTCCCGTATCCACATCCTGCGCTTCATCTTCCCGCGGATGCGGCAGAGCCTTGTGACGCCGTCAACGCAATTGACGACGACCTGGTTCCCGCCGGAGATCTTGAGGACCCGCCCCAGTAGCTCTCCCGCCTGCGGGAGGACGAGTTCCTTCAGGTGTGCTTCGTTTAGGACCTTTCTCTTACCCAACTCAGTCTCCTCATCTGTGAATAGCAGGCGCCGCAGAGGTTCCTGAAGGTCCTGGATTCTTCGTTGAAGATGATGCTCGAGTGTGACCTGCAGATAGGGCGCTGACACTCGCCGCACTGCAGCTTTGCAACGGAGTTGCAGTTATAGCACTTCACCATCTTTGGCCACCCCAGCCTCCGCCGTTGTTCCTCCTGCTGCGGTAGCCACCTCTGTATCCGCCTCTGTAACCAGACCTCCTGCCTCCAGAGTATCTCTCATTCTGCAGCTCGGTAATAGTTCCCCTCGAGTTTACATAAAAGTTGTGCTGGGCGTCCTCCGGACGCATCGGCTTTATCTCAGCCTTGGTGAGGCCGAGTATTCTCTCGAAGTCCGGCTGCTCGTCGTAGGAGACGAAGGTGTAGGCCTTTCCGCTGTCGCCCGCCCTGGCCGTCCTTCCAACCCTGTGGAAGTAGATCAAGGGGTCCTCGGGGACGTCGTAGTTGATCACGCAGTCCACTTGCGAGATATCGATACCTCTGCTCGCGACATCTGTCGCGACGAGGACATCGGCATGGCCTGACCTGAAGACGCCCATCGAGTGGTCTCTCTGATGCTGGCTGAGGTCGCCGTGCAATGCGACCGCGTTGATGTAGCGCCTCTGGAGCTCCCTCGCGAGCTTGTGCGCGCCATACTTGGTCCTGCAGAAGATTATCGTACTCGCAGGCCTCTCCTTCTCCAGGAGGTCGAGGAGCAGGTTCAGCTTCTCGTCCGAGTCTGCTACGGCGTAGAACTGCTCGAGCGTCTCCGCCTGTGGCTCGTCGGCCGAGACAAGTATCTTCTCCGGGTTGTGCATGTACTTGTGGGCGATGTCCATTATCCTCTTTGGCATGGTGGCCGAGAAGAGCCCCATCTGCCTGGGTTCGGGGATCGAGTCGAGGATGAACTCTATGTCTTCGATGAACCCCATGTCCAACATCGTGTCCGCCTCATCGAGCACTACAAACCTGACCCTGCTGAGATCGAGGCTACCGCGCTTGATGTGGTCCATGATGCGTCCGGGTGTCCCCACGACGACCTGTACGCCGTGGTCGAGCGCTTCGAGCTGCACGTTAATCGACTGGCCGCCGTATATCGTCAGGACCTTAATCCTCGTGTACGCCGCAAGCTTCCTTAGCTCTGCGGTGATCTGCACCGCAAGCTCTCTTGTCGGAGCGAGCACGAGGGCCTGTACGTCACGGTTGTCGGCGTTTATCCCGTTCAGCATCGGCAGCCCAAAAGCGGCCGTCTTACCGCTACCGGTCTTTGCCTGTCCTATCACGCTACGGCCTGATAAAAGAGGGCCGATCGCGAGTTCCTGGATCGGGAATGGCTTCTCGAATCCAGCTGACCTTACACCCTTTAAGAGTAAAGAATGCAAGTCCATTTCTTCGAAACTTTTCATTTTTTGTTTGCTTTTCCACAGCAATATCGATGTCAGAGAATCAGAGCGCAAACCGTCCTGAATCAACAAACCGCGAATTGCAGTAATTTTCAATTCCTTAGACCCATATTTAAGTCTATCAGCCGGTCGGAAGTGTATCGCGCGGGCGCAACCAAAAAATAGCAAGCGCGCCCACAACCGGACACCTTGAGTGCAGATGAGAAGGCTCAGGACGAGGTTGTCTCAAGACTGCTGTTGGACATCAGGGCGCTGGCCCTGCTCCATGAATCGGACGAGGAGCTGAGGCCGCTGGTGGAAAGGTCGTTCCTGGAGTCCCAGGACGACTACGTCAGGAGGTTCGTTGGCATGCTCCAGCGCGGGCAGAAGTCCGAGGGTGGAGGAAGTTTTCCCATGGCGGTAGGGCAGGTCGTGCTGGCCTCGTTCCTCACCATCATCGGGCTGGCCGCTTTCGTCCCTATCATGGCGGGCCTCGACACGCCCCAGCAATGGTTTTCGTATGTCTCGAACAGTCTGGCATCGTCGTTCGCGAGTGGACCCCTGTACGAAGGAGCGCCTATCCTCGACTTTGCGTTCGCCCTCCTGCTCCTGCTTGGCGCGTTCTACACCCTCCGTCAGGCATCGAAGAACCTGAAGAGGACGACTCTGGCACCGCAGACGAGTGAAAGATAGTGCT
>JASHZW010000045.1 GCA_030042335.1 Nitrososphaerales archaeon | reverse complement strand
AGCTCGATCAACCCGCCGCCGGGGTGCAGGTTCAACCCGAGGTGTTCCTACGCCCAGAAGGTGTGCGTCGATGTCGACCCTCCCCTGGAGGAGGTCTCACCGGGGCACCTGGTGGCCTGTCACTTCAAGGACCTCACGGCAGCCCCGCCTGCGCCCAAGCCGGCGGCCGCCAAGTGAGCCTCTACCACTTGGATATCGAGATCTTCCTGTCGGTGAAGAAGTCGACCGTGTCGATCTGGGCGTGCAGGACACCGTAGAACGACTCCTTCCTGCCACCGAAGGGATAGTATGCCGAGGGTGCGGCGACCCCGACGTTAATGCCGATGTTGCCGGCATTGGCCTTCATCCTGAACTCGCGGGCGGACTTCCCGCTGGAGGTGTAGATGCAGGCCATGTTCCCGAACTCCGTGCCCTTGTTTATGATCTCGATGGCATCCTCGAGCTTCTCCGCCCGTATCACCGAGGCGAGAGGCCCGAAGACCTCCTCCCTTGAGACCTTCATCTCCTGTGTCACGCCGTCGAGGATCGTGGGGCCGAGGTAGAACCCGTCCGGGTGCTCCTGGACCTTTGTGGACCTCCCGTCTGCGACCACCCTGGCTCCCTCCCGGAGCCCGGCGTCGACGTAGCCGCGGACCCTCTCCTCCGCCCGCTCGGAGACCAGCGGGCCCATCGTGACTCCCGGGTCGAGGCCGTAGCCCACCTTGATCTTGGAGACAGCGTCGGCGAACCTGGGGAGGAACAGGTCGTGTGCGTCGCCCACGGAGAGGAGGTTTGCACCGGCGAGGCACCTCTGCCCAGTGTTGCCGAAGAAGGAGGAGACGATGTTGGACATCGAGGCGCCGAGGTCGGCATCCGGCATCACGACCACGCAGTTCTTCGCCCCGCCGTTGGAGATCGCCCTCTTGCCGTGCTCACCTGCCATCTTGTAGACGTGCTTCGCCACGGGGCTCGAGCCGACGAAGGTGACGCCCCTGATGTCCCGGTGGGATATCAGCCCGTCGACGACGTCCTTGCCCCCGTGGACCACGTTCAGGACGCCCGGAGGGAGTCCGACCTCGTCCTGGATCAGCCTGGTCACCGACTGCATGGCGAGGGGCGTGAGGTCGCTGGGCTTTACGACGACCGTGTCACCGAGGACGACGGCGTATGGCAGGAACCAGAAGGGTACCATCAAGGGAAAGTTGAAGGGGCAGACTATACTGAAGACCCCCAGGGGCTCCTTGGTCATCGTGACGTCGATGCCCGCCGCTATCTGGTCCAGCGTGTCTCCCTTGGAGAGGATGTAGGCGGCGCCGATCGCGACTTCGACGTTCTCTATGGCGCGTCTCAGCTCGCCCCTCGACTCCTCGATCGTCTTTCCGTGGTTCTGCGTGGTGATCGTGGCGAGCTCCTCGAGGTGCTTCTCCATTGAGTCCTTGAGCCTGAAGAGGTACTTGATCCGGTCTATGATAGGGACGTAGCGCCACTTCTCGAAGGCCTGCTGGGCGGAATCGATCGAGGCCGAGACCTCCTCGGGTGTGGCGAAGGGCAGCCTGCCGATGACCTTGCCAGTCGCGGGGTTGAAGATGTCCCTGTACTCCTCGGTCTTCGAGTCCTTCCATACCCCGTCGACCAGCAGCTGAAGCTTCCCGTAGTCCTGCCTCGGCTCTACAACTTGCATATCGGGTTCGCTGCCCCGGGGACGCATAGACGTATCAAGTTATCTCCACTCCATTAATTCGGACGAACGGCGCCGAAACTCTTATTCTCTGACAGGCGATTCGCCGGCGCAGTGCTCAACAGGATAAGGTTCGGCTACCGCGCGGTGGCGGAGCAGTACAGCCCGACGCGGCTGCTCGAGTTCGCATCTATGGCCGAAAAGCAGGGCTTCGAGTTCGTGTCCATCAGCGACCACTTCCATCCCTGGTTCCACAGGGGAGGGCATGCGGCGTTCGCCTGGGCATGGATAGTCGCGGCGGCGGAGAGGACGAAGAGGGTCAGCTTCGGGACCGGCGTGACCACCCCCATCAACAGGTACCATCCGGCGGTCGTCGCGCAGGCCTTCGCTACGCTCGGGGCGATGTACCCGGGCAGAGTCTACCTCGGCCTTGGAACGGGTGAGGCGATGAACGAGGTGCCGATAGGGCAGAGGTGGCCACCGTTCAGGGAAAGGGCCAGGAAGGTCGAGGAGTGCATCGACATCGTGGAAGGGCTCTGGACGAGGGAGTTCTTCAGCTACGAGGGCGAATATTTCAGCGTCGAGGACGCCAACATCTACGACAAACCCGCCGCACCCGTGCCTGTCTACGTGGCGGCGAGCGGAGCGACGATGGCAGAGCTGGCCGGGAGGAGGGCGCACGGCCTGTACACCACCCCGTCCAAGCCCGAGAAGGTCAGAGACGTCCTCTTCCCCGCGCTGAGGAAAGGCGCCGAGGCGTCTGGGAGGAAGTTCGAGGACGTGCGCAAGATGGTACTCTGCAATGTCTCATGGGACGAGGACTACGACAAGGCTCTGGACTCGATAAAGCGATGGCGAGCGGTAGCTGTCCCGGGTAGCTTCGAGAAGGAGGTCTCTGACCCGCGGGAGCTCGACCGGCTCGGGGAGAAGGTGCCGATGGCGGACCTCACCTGGAGGTGGACCGTCTCCACGAACATCGAGGATGTCACTAAGAGCGTCGAGGAGTATGCCAGGCTTGGGTTCGACGAGATAGAGATCAGGAGCGGGAGTCCGAATGAGGAGGAGTTCATCAGGAGGTTCGGCAAGGACGTGCTGCCCGCCCTCAGGGAGCGGTACTCGGGACGCTGACCGCTTAACCATCCCACATCTTATAACGGGAGCTCACGCCCCATCTCCAGCTTGGCTTCAACGAAAATCGCTCGCGAGGAGAAGTATTGGGGTGCGGAGGTCGCGACCCTCGAAAACGAACAGCTCAGAGTGAAGGTGGTGCCCGAGAAGGGCTCGGATATCGTCGAGATAATACAGAAGAAGAGGGGCATGAACCTGCTGCACGAGACGCCCATCGGGTTCAGGAGGTTCGGTTCTGTTTCTCCTCCGCTGGGGACGAGCGACGCCGGTTTCATGGACTTTTACGAAGGGGGATGGCAAGACATCGTGCCGAGTCCCGGGATGAGCGGGACGTACAAGGGTGCGTCGTGGGGCCTCCACGGGGAGAGCTCGCTGCTCCCATGGAGGGCCGCGGTCGCCGACGAGGGTGATACGGCCAAGCTGAAGGTCTCCACGTCGCTCATGAGGTTCCCGTTCCACATTGACAAGACCGTCTCCCTGACGGAAGGGAGCTCCGCCCTGAGGATAGATGAGACCGTCACCAACCTCGCCCCTCAGGACATAGACTTTGCGTGGCTGCAGCACATCGCCTTCGGTCCCCCGCTGGTGGGACCGGGAATGAAACTTGACCTGCTTGCGGGCGAGTGCACTGCGGGAGTCTACAAACAGGCGCGTCTCAAACCGGCAGTGCCGTTCCAGTGGCCAAATGCCCCGGGGCTCAACGGGTCGACCTACGACATCAGCAACGAGCCGCCAACCTACAGGTGCGAGGACAACATCTACGCCGCGATGAAGGAGCCATGGTACGCGGTGAGGAACACCCGGACTGGTTTGACGGTGGGTGTAGCATGGGACCTCAAGGTCCTGCCGTCTCTCTGGATCTGGTACAACTACGGCGCACTCGACTACCCATGGTGGGGCAGGTCCTGGAACCTCGGGATGGAGCCCTGCAGCAGCGTGACCGAACTCGGACTGAACGAATACATCGAGAAGAAGAACGCGCTCCTACTGAAGCAGGGAGAGAGCATGAGGCTCAGGGTGACCTACTCGGTGGCCGAGGGTTCGGAGCAGGTCAGAAGGGTCGAACTGGACGGACGCGTCGCTACCTGAGAGAGACTTCCTTCCCTTCCTGTTCGGCAGAGAGGTATGCGCCGTACATGGCGCGGACCGTCTCCCTTGCGAGGTCCATGCCTGAGAGCGGCTCCCTGTCGTGGTAGGCCGACTCGGCAAAGTCCTGGATCTCCTGATAGTAGCCGTTGGTCCACCTCTCGTCGGGGGCCGGGTGGTTCCACCCCTGCTTCGTCCCTATCTTCTCCACGATGTAGGCATCCTTGAAGAGCTCCTCCTTTGGGTTGTATGATGTAACGAGGTCGACCGGGCTTATGCGGCACAGGGTCCTGTGGTTGTTAGCCCGTACGTCCAGCCAGGAGTCGACACCGCCCAGAACGATGTCTGAGGCGAAGATGTCCGCGACCGTGCCGTCGGAGAAGGCGAGGTGGACCTGGGAATAGTCTTCCACGTCCGTGTATGAAGTCCTGATGAATCCCTCGTCTCGGAACGACGGTATCCCGGTCAGCCTGCCGACGGTCGCCCGCACGTGCTTCGGCAGAATCGTCTTTCCTCCAGCGATGGTACCCTCCTGCATCTTGAGGTAGATGGCGGCCGAAAGCGGGTGGCAGGCCTTGGCCACCAAGGCGCCTCCGCCCGAGAGAGACCAGATGCCGTAGCTGGGCGAGTGCGAACCGTTGTGCGACTCCTCCCCCACGACCCAGAGGAGTTTGCCCTTGGACGACCTCATGATCTCGACCTCCTTCTGCACAGAGGGCGCGTAGACCCAGTTCTCCCCGTACATCAGCCTCCTGCGCGCCTTCTTGGCCGCCGCGACGATGCGGTCGGCGCTGGACACGGCCTCTCTGAACATGATGGCCTTGGGTGCGGCGTCTCCGCGGAACCGCGGCGAGCCGTCGCCGTAGTAGCCCGTGAAGGGCTTCTCTATCGCGACGTGACAGCCGGCCTTCAGGGCGCGGATGGCGGTGTCCTCGTGGGCGTAGCCAGGGGTGCAGACGTCGATGAGGTCGCAGTCAGCGCTGAGCTCCTCGACCGAAGAGAAGGCCTTCACGCCGTACTCGGAGGCCAGGGATTCCCGCCTCTCCTTTCTGAGAGAGGTCAGCCCGGAGATGGCAAGGGGGACCCCGCTCACCTTGCGGTAGCAGTCGAGGTGGAACCTGGCGGCGAATCCCGCGCC
>JASHZW010000044.1 GCA_030042335.1 Nitrososphaerales archaeon | reverse complement strand
ATCGACACTGATCAAGCTGGTCCATCTCTACCCCGACTACAAGCTCAACAGGCATTACATGGAGCGCGCCGGGCTCTACCAGGAGAGGGTCAAGGCGATCCAGCAGGCCCACGGTCTGGTTCCTCGCGATATGCAAAACGACGAACCCTCGTTCGTTCCGGTGGCCATCGCCGGAGGCAACGGAGACGGGAATGGTAACGGTAATGGTAACGGCCGCGGGACGGTCGATAACGGCGGGAAGGGACCCCAGATGGTCCAGCAGCTGAAGTCTACCTTCAACGAGCTTGTGGTAAAGGAGAAGCCCAACGTAAAGTGGGACGACGTCATAGGCCTCGAGGACGCGAAGCGCGCCATCAGGGAGTCGATAGTCTTCCCCTTCGAGAGACCGGACCTCTTCCCGCTCGGCTGGCCTCGCGGTATGCTCCTCTACGGGCCTCCAGGCTGCGGCAAGACCATACTCGCGGCGGCTACCGCCGCGGAGATCAACGGTTACTTCATCTCGATTGATGCCGCCTCGATCATGTCCAAGTGGCTTGGAGAGGCGGAAAAGAACGTCTCCAAGCTCTTCAACGAGGCGCGGAAGCTCCTCGAGAAGGGTGACCCCGTCATCATATTCATCGACGAGCTCGACTCCCTCCTCGGCTCCCGCTCCAACGAGGTCGGCGGTGAGATACGCGTCAGGAACCAGTTCCTCAAAGAGATGGACGGCATCCAAGACAAGGGTAAGCACTCCCACCTTTACACCATCGGCGCCACCAACAAGCCATGGGCGCTCGACTGGCCCTTCCTGCGCCGATTCGAGAAGCGCATCTACGTCCCGCTGCCCAACTTCGAGGGCAGGATATCGATGTTCAAGAACTACACCGCTCCCATCAACGTCGACCCGACGATCAGCCTCGAGGACCTCTCGAGGATCTCAGAAGGCTACTCCGGTTCCGACATCAGAGACATCTGCCAGGGTGGCCAGCTGAGGGTCGTCCGGGAACTCTTCGAGAGCGGCCGCGCCCTCGACAAGACGGCACAGCCCAGGCCGATAGTCATGAGCGACTTCAAGGAGATAATGAAGGCGAGGAAGCCAAGTGTCTCTCCGGAGATGCTCAGGGCATACGCCAACTGGACCGAGCAGTTCAAGGCGCTTTGAACCGGAGTCTCTGAGAGGACCGGCAGAGCCGGCAGACGGGCGCCCCGTAAGTGGCGGCAGGGCCCTCGAATTCCTCAAAGATTCGTCCTGGTTCCCAAGGATTTTCCAACAAAATTGGGAGAATCGTTAAAAAAGGCTTGGAGTCCATAGGTAGCGAGGGGGTTTGTCTTCTCGCGCCCTTAACAACAAAACTCTGACGGCTCTGCTTTTACTCGGGGTACTCGTGCTCGGACCACTGCTCCTTCCTGCAGCGCAGGCGGCACCGACGGCGACCAAGATAGTTACGCTCTCATCCGAGCCCTACGGCGTAGTCTTCGATTCCGGGACCAGCCAGTTCTTCGCAGCGGACTATGGAAACGGTCTCGTCCAGGTGGTGAGCGCCAGCGGCGGGGTCGGACCCAACATAAAGGTCGGCACTCAACCCAGTGACCTTGCGTACGATTCTTCGAGCGGTTCTATCTACGTATCTGTCAGCGGGTCGAACCAGGTCTCCGTGATATCCGACTCGACGGATGCGATTGTCGCCAACATAACCGGGGTGTCGGACCCTCGAGGTCTGGTCTACGATTCCTCGCAGAACGAGGTCTTCGTCGCTGATTCCCAGGGCAGCGGAGGCGTGGCGGTCATCAATGCCGGCACCAACGCCGTGACTGCGAACATCGCCCTGAGTGGAGACGGGAGCGGCATCGCATACGATTCCGCCATGGGAGAAATCTTTGTCTCCACCGGAACGGGAACTGTGACTGTGATAAATGCGGCGACGAACGCTGTGGTGACCACGGTGTCCGTCGGGGCGAGTCCGACGGGGATTACGTACGACCCGTCGAACGGAGACCTTTATGTGTCGAACTCCGGCGGGAACACGGTCTCGGTAATATCGGACTCGAGTAACAAGGTGACGGACACGATCGCCGTTGGAAACGGCCCATTCTACTCGACCTACATTCCAGGAGAGATCGTGGTTGTGAACTCGGGCTCGGGCAGCATATCCACGATATCGGATAGCACCAACGCCGTGACCTCGACTGTCACCGCTGGATCACAGGCGATGGAGGTGGCATACGACCCAGCCACGGGTTCGATCTTGGTGACCTGTTACGGTACTGACAGTGCCATATTGTACTCGGTAGGTGCCGTCTCCACGGGCACATCGACATCGGCGACTACCCAGTCAACGGCTCCCTCGACCACGACGAGCTCTGCCCCGCCCACAACCAGCTCAACCACCACCACAACGACTACCTCGACTACGACCACCACAACCACCTCTTCATCCACGACAGCGACTACCTCCACACCGACGACGACAACCACCACCTCTTCCAGCACTTCGAGCAGTTCCATCGCCATCTCGTGGGACATCGCGTTCGTGCTGACAATCAATGCCGCCATCCTTCTCCTGGCAGGAGTATTCGCTCTTCCGCGCAGGAAGACCACCCTGAAGTTCTGAGCCGAAGAGACCGATGGGACAAGCCTAGATACTCGCCCCGAAGCGTTCCACCGGTTCAATCTTCATAAAGCCGCGAGCGGGAGCGACCGACGCCTTGGAGGATATCCCGTCGATAGCCGCGCTGAAGGGGATGGTCGGCCAGAAGGCCACCATCTCCGGATGGGTGCACGACGTGCGGCTTCTGGGAGGCATAAGCTTCGTGCTGCTGCGGAACAGGGATGGAATCATCCAGGTCACGGTCCCGAAGAAAGTCGTAAGTCCTGGGGTCTTGGACGCCGTCTCGTCGCTCCATCCCGAGGATGTCATCACCGTCACCGGGATGGTGAAGGAAGCGAAGCAAGCGCGGAACGGGTTCGAGCTGATACCGGAGACCTTGGTGGTCCTGTCGCCCTCGGCCACGCCGCTGCCCCTCGACCCGCGCGGAGTGACCGACGCGAACCTCGAGACGCGCTTCCAGTGGCGCACCTTGGACCTAAGAAGACCTGAGAGCACGGTCGTCTTCAAGGTCGAGGACGCGCTCGTGACCGGGATGGAGGGCTATCTCCGCGAGCACGGCTTCATCAGGGTGTTTACCCCGAGCATCCTCGGCGGCATATCGGAGGGAGGCTCGGAGGTCTTCAAGATAGACTTCTACGGCCGCCCTGCGTTCCTTCGTCAGGACCCCCAGCTGCACAGGCAGCTCGCGATCGCCGGGGGTCTCGCGCGCGTCTACGACCTCGGAGCCAACTGGAGGGCAGAGCTCTCGCACACGCCCCGACACATGAGCGAGCACAGGACGATCGCGCCGGAGATGTCCTTCATTGCAGACGAGACGGACACCATGCGCGTGGAGGAGCAAATGATAGCGAGCGGTGTCAAACGCGTCATCGATGACTGCCAGACAGAGCTCGACCTACTGAAGGTGCAGCTCGAGGTACCCAAGACCCCATTCCCGGTAGTCACTTTCCCTGAGGTCTACGGAACCCTCGAGAAGCTCGGTCACAGACTGCCTGAGGACCAGGACCTTGACAGGGAGTCGGAGAAGCTGCTTACCGAGTACGTGAAGTCTGAGTTCGGCTCGGACTTTTTTTTCGTCAACCACTTCCCTTCGAAGATAAAGCCGTTCTATGTCATGCGCATCGACGACGACCCGCGCTACGCGAGGTCAGTCGACCTGGTGTACAAGGGGCTCGAACTCTCCTCCGGAGGCCAGCGCGAGCACCGCCATGATAGGGTGATCCAGCAGATTCGGGAGAAGGGAATGGACGAGGACGGGCTGAAGTGGTTCACTGAGCCTTTCCGCTATGGTGTCCCGCCGCACGGTGGTTTCTCGGTCGGAATCGAGAGGCTGACAGCCATGCTTCTCAATCTTCCCAGCATCAAGGAAGCCGCGCTCTTTCCGAGGGACCCCGAGCGCCTGCAACCGTGATTTTGAGGACCCGAAGAACTCGGAACGCACCTCCGAGATTTCGGCCTGGTGGATGGCGTGATTCTAGCGACCCCGCGCTCTGTCGGCGAGAACGTCCTGGCCCTTGATCCAAGTTTCCTGGATGAAGCCGACTGTATCGTGATATTCTAGAGCCTAAGCGTTGCTTCGCGCTCGAACTCGACCATGAGCTCGATGCCCCTCACCTGTTTCACTATCTTCTTCAGTATCTCGATCTCGCCGGAGAGTCGCTCGACCCTCCTGCCAGGGATGATGGCCTTGGTCAGCTTGCTCCCGTCCGGCAGCCACACCGTGTTGACCGTGAGTAACCTGATCGGATAGAAGAGGTCCTCGAGGAACCTCCTGTCCGAGTTCGACGAGGCGATTACCCAGACCTTCCCCTTGAGCTGCTCCTCGAGTTTCTGCTTGATCTCCGGCTTCGAGCGGACCACCGCTGCATCCACCTGCTCTACCTCGAGAACGTAGTTGCCATCCACCTGGAAGCTGCGGAGGAGCGTCATCTTGTTCACGTCCGGTATCTTCTCGGCTAGCTTGACGAGCGCCTTTGAGACCTGTATGTCCGCATCAGTTATCTGACCTGCCGTCAGCTTAGCCTGACA
>JASHZW010000043.1 GCA_030042335.1 Nitrososphaerales archaeon | reverse complement strand
CGAACTGCTTCTGGACCGTCTGGAGCGGAGCCATTTCGGTCATTTCGCTTCGCTCTCCGCAGACGGTGACGAGTCAAGCCTCGGCTGAGCTCCCGGATGACGTACGTCGTCGTAGCGACCTCGGACATTGGGAGGTCGGCGATGGCATCGGCGATCTGGCTCTCTATCCTTGTCCAGACGCGCGCCGCAATCTTGCGGCCTTTCGGCGTCAGGGACACGTTCACCGTACGCCGGTCGTCCGCTCTGCGGACGCGCGTGACGAGGCCGGCTTCCTCGAGCTGGTCCATCGTGACAGACATGGTGGGCGCGGAGACCCCGAGATGCCCGGCCACGTCGTTGACAGAGCCAACGCCGATGCTCGAGAGGATGTGCATCGCCCAGAACTGCCCCTTCGACACTCCCTCGGCCTCCACTATGGGCTGGAGGTGGTGCAGCAGGACGCGTATCATGTCGTGCACCGAGGCTGCGAGCTCCCCCGCCTCGGGCGACCGGCTGACCTTCCGTTCTTTAGATACCGAAACCATTAGGCTCACTAAACATTAGAGGGGCGAAGGATTAGGGTATATAATCATTTCCACTGGACGTGGCGCTTAAAAGGACGGAGCGCCTTCTAATCATTGAGCGACAACGGGGCTGCTTCTCCCGCGGAGAAGCCTGTTCAGGAGGGCGTGGGGGAAGATTCTGAGGTAATAGCGCTCCTTCGCACGCCGGGCCTGAGCATCAAATACCTCGACGCTGCGACCAAGGAGAGAATCCGGCTCTTCATCCAACGGAAGCACGTGGACCAGGGCATGTCTCTCGGGGACGTGGCCAAGCTGATAGGCAACAAGACGAGTGGCTACACTTCGTGGCTGTCCCGGCAGGTCGGCGTCCAGCCGCGGGCTTTCGAGGAGGCGAGACTGAAGGGGATACGCGAGAAGGTGAGGAAATACGATAGGCCACCCTTCGACGGCACGGACGAGGACAGGGCCTATCTACTCGCGCTCAGACACGGAGACCTGTCTGTGTCAAGGCCGTTCGGCGACGTGATCAGAGTGTCGACCAGCACGACCCATCCGGAAATGGTCAGGTTGTTCAGGAGTTTGTTCGAGCCGCACGGCCATGTATATCAACATGCTCGATACAAAAAAGATACCCGTTCGTATGAATGGAATCTCAGCGTCATTCTCAACGACTCGTTCGAGTTCCTTCTTGACGATCGCGCCAAATGCTGGCTATGGGTTTCTCAAAACCAGCGTACAATTCTAGCATACCTCGCGGGACTGGTAGATGCCGAAGGTCATATTTCGATAACTCCGGACAAAGGAAACACCTCGCTGATGATCACAGTCTACAACACTCATTTGGAACTTGTAACATTCGCAGGGAATTCACTATCTTCACTTGGTTACAGGCCTGTTGGACCGTACCTGGATAAGAAACCTGGAGAATTCGGCTCCAAGTATGGGATCATAAGGAAACGAAGTTACTGGAAGGTCGTTCTAGGGCGATTCAATGAATGTCAGTCCCTGCTTCGTCGATTACCCCTGAGGCACCAAGAAAAAATCGAAAGGCAGGAGTTGGCGCTGTCATTATCATTCAGAGAGCCTTGGCAGAGTGTCGAACCCAGGATTAGAGAGATTCAAACATCGATGAGGAAAGAGAGGGATAAATTTGTTGAATCGGCACAAGAAGAATTCATCAGGAAGCACGGAGGAACCAATTGATCCGACTCGAGATTTCAACGAAATCCTTCATATGCCTGTCGATGAGTTCATCGCCAACTAGTGAATTCGGCGACGGCGCCCGCGCTATCTGCCTTCGTGTTTTGTAGGTGATTGTATTATGAACAATGGACGAGCTGTTCTATGCGTGCTGCAAGAATCCATTGGATCTTGCGGATATGACGAAGTATACGAGAAATTCATAGCATCGGTGAATGACTGTCATGCGCTTCACGAAGAATCGCTATGTAGGAGCGGGGAACCTTGCGTAGTAATCTGCAAAGGTTGCAACTCCAGCAATATCGTTCGCATTTTGGTTCACGAGTCGATTCATCATGCGTTGCTTTGGCTGGACGGCGACGAACCTCCGGAACAGGACGAAACATTCGATGCTATCTGCCGGACGATAGTAAATCGGCGGGAATTCAGATTTTTACTCAGGGAATTCTGAATGAAAGATAAAATCGCGACCTGTGGAAAACCGAGCCCGAAATCGCGATTCAGTTGCCGCTACGGCTGAGTAATCTTGATGGCTTGCGTGGGACAGCTAGTTTCACACGCCATGCAGAAGATGCAATCGGCCTCCCTCACTGGGTCCGACTTGTCCGTCCTGTACTTGTCCCAGTCCGGGGTGCCGGACTGGACCAGCTTCTCCTTGCCAGTCCCTGACTGACCCGGATTGAGAAGCCACTCGAAGACGAAGACCGGACAAACGTCCATGCACACACCGTCTGCTATGCACGCCTCGAAATCGACAGCGACCACAGTCCCGTGTATCCCGTTTTTGGTCGGATAGGACTTGCCGTCCCCGTCCAACCTGTCCTTGCCTCCCGCGAGTACCTTGTGCGCGACGTGCTCTCCCGTCTGCGGGAACTCGTCGGGCTTTTGGAGGAAGTTTGGGTCTATGGCCTTGGTCTTGTAGTCGACTTCATGAACCAATTCGTCGTTCTTCGTCCGCCTTTGCCATCTCAGTTATAAATCTGTCAGTCCCGCTTCTTCCTTCGCGACCCGTAGCTGCCGTCTTCCTTGATGACGAAGACCTCGACCGGGCTGGCCGTGAATATCCCGGATTCCACCACTCCGGCTATCGCCTTGATCTCCCGTTCGAGGATTGCGGGCTCTGCTACCGGCTTGAACAGCGTGTCGAAGAGCAGGTTCCCGTTTTCCGTGTAGAAAGGGAAGCCTCTCTCGCCGAGCCTGAGGCGCGGTTCGCCTCCGAGCGCCTGTAACGCCTCGGCGACCGGTACCCTGGCGAATGGGTGAGCCTCCACCGGGACCCTCACACCGTCACCGCAGAGCTTTGAGACGAGCTTCCTCTCGTCGACCACTATCATAGTCCTCTTGGCGTTGCCGATGAGAATCTTCTCTCTGAGCAGGGCACCTCCTCCGCCCTTGATCAGGTTGAGGTCCTTGTCGACCTGGTCCGCGCCGTCCACCACGAGGTCGAGCGCGGGCTTGTCCATCAGCGACGTCTGCTCCCGGAGAGAGTCGGCGACGAGCGCTATCTGGAGAGATGTGGGGACCCACCTGACGCTCACATCCCTTTTCTTCAGCCGCCTCGAGATCGAGGGCAGGAGGCTGGCCATGGTTGTTCCGCTCCCGAGCCCAACGAGGGAACCCTTCCTCATCCTGTCGGCTATCGCTATCCCTATCTGTTCCAGGCTCGCCTCTCTCCCGTCCTTCAAGCCTGGTCCGTCTCTTTCGTCGTGTCTATCTGTTCCAGCTTGGCGACCGCGTCCATGATCTCGTCCCTGAGCTCCCTGACCCTCTTCTCCCCGTCAGACTCGTCGCGTCTTGCGGGTGATTTGCGCTCTACGACCTTCTCTAGGTCGTCTGTCGAGGTCACTGCTGTGCCAGCCACTGGAGCGACGGCAACGCTCGTCCTCGCCTGCTTGGGAGGCTCCCGCCTGATCTGCTCGCGTACGGGTGGCAGCCTGTCCTTCGCCTGATCGAGACGACTCTCGATGTTCTGTATCTTCTCCCTGAAGAGTGTAACCAGCTCGTCCCTTAGTCCCTCGAGTTCCCCGACCTCGACGAGGAGCTCCTTGTCCCTCAGCTTCGTTTCGAAGTCGCGTATCTGAGCGCTGTACCTTTGGGCAATCATTTCCCTCTCCTCCTTCGTGATCTGTCCCTCGGTCTCAGCCTCGTATATCCGGGTCAGTGCAGACTGGAGGAGGTCCCGCTCCAGCATGAGGGTCCGCATCTCCCTCTTCGAGGCATCCAGCTCGTCGGTAGTCACGGTCTTCTTCCTGAGCTGCCCCGAGGAGTCCCTCTGGACCACCTGGACCTTCGTCGCCGCCGTGCGTCTGTAAAACACAAGGTAAGAAACGCCCGCGCCGACAGCGACACCTCCGATTATCCCAACCACGATCGAGGCTGCTTCTGCTGACAAGGCTACTGGCGCTATGAATGGTGCCCGACTGGGAATATAAGTTTAGGACTCAGGACGGAGGCGGAGATATCATTATGATGTTGTCTCCCCTGACGATCAGGGTTCCCAGGCTCGTGGACTTGCCGTCCTCGGAGACCTCCTCGGCGTTCTCGAGCGAGAGGTTCATGTGCTGGTCGAACCCCTGGAGCGAACCGCGGATAACCTTGCTGCCCTTGAGCTTGATCAGGACTATCTTGCCCAGGCTTTGGTCCAGTACCTTGATTGCCATGTCGACCGACATCGAGTTCACCGGTGCTTGGCTGGATGCCAGATTGGCTTTATTAAACTGATGGGTGGTGAAAGGCGAGTTGAAGAGACACTTCACCTCCAAGCACGACTCCCGGGACTACATCGAGCGGGTGCAGCAATCGTGCGGCCTCGCGCTGGACGTGCCGCGCTCGGCGCAGGTCGAGCTCATCGAGCCCGACGAGGGGGTCAGGTTCCTCGTCGTCGACGGTAACTACACCTTCGTGGAGCTGGACGGGTCCATCCTGCCTTTCGTGGGCTCGCGGGAGCTTTTGGCCAAGCTCCCCTCCGTCTACGTAGACGAAGGTGCCGTGAAGTTCATCCTCAAGGGCGCCGACGTGATGAGGCCAGGAATATCCCGCTACGATGACTGGGGCGACCAGGGCAGGCTGGTGGTCATCCGAGACCAGGACAAATCACGGGGTCTGGCCATAGGCAGGGCTCTTGTCTCCAGCCCGGAGATGACAGCGATGTCCAAGGGCGCGGCTGTCAAGAACCTCCAGCACGCCGGAGACCGCGTCTGGGAATCCTACAAGAAAATCTGAGTGGACAATAGATTCATCTATGTTTAAATGGGGGAACAGACTCACTCGTAGTGTAAAAAGCAGTTGGAAACAGGCATGAGCGAAGAGAGCGACTCCCAGGAAACAGGGAGCGACATACTGCTAAAGGCTCTCCAGCTGAAGAGCATCGACGATATACCGAAGATCCAGGAGGATGTCGCAAAACGCGTCATAGTCATACTCCGGGTCACGCCCCTCGCGCAGAAAAACATCGAAGAGCTGAAAGGGGCGGTGGAGCAGCTGTACGAGTTCGCGACTTCGATAGGGGGCGACATTGCGCGCTTGGGCGAGGAACGAGTCGTGATAACCCCGCCGGGCGTCCGCATCTGGAGAGGGGCTCTCTCCTAGTAGACCCTGATAGCTTCCTGTACTGCCGGCCTCAGCGTCGGCACCCTGTATATTCTCTGGATGACGTACGCAAGATTCTCAAGCTTCCTCTTGTCGCCGTGGTTCACGATGACCTGCTGGAGCTTCGGCCTCATCTTCCCGATGAACCTGATTATCTGGTTGTAGTCGCTGTGGCCGCTGAACCCGTCGACCTTCTGCACCTGACAGTTCACGTCGACTATCTTGATCTTGCCGTTGTCTCCTAGAAGGCTGGCCTGACGCGCTCCATCGAGCACCCTCCTGCCCAGCGTGCCCTGCACCTGGTAGGAGACGAAGAGGATCTTGTTCCTGTCGGACGGGGCTATCTGCTCGAAATACTTCAGGACTGGACCGCCCTCGAGCATGCCCGAGGTCGCCATGATGACAGCAGGACCTTCGCGGAGAGCCTCGTCTCTGTTCGACGGATGCTCTATCGAGGTGAAGTACTCAGAGACGAACGGATTGATACCCTGGTCGAGTATCTTGCTGCGGAGCTCCCTCGAGAGGTAGTCGGCATAGGAGACATGGATGGCCGTCGCCTCCGAGATCATCCCCTCGAGGAAGACGGGTGCCTCCGTCAGGATCTTGCTCCTCATGTAGTGATCGAGTACCAGGATTATCTCCTGCGCCCTTCCGACCGCTGGGATGGGTATGACGACCTTCCCGCCCTCGGCGAGAGTCCTGTTGATGGCGTTGACGAAGTTCATCTCCACCTCCTCGCGGGGTGGCATGATGTCCTCCTTGTTGCCGTAGGTGCCTTCGGTGATGAGCGTCTCGACCCTCGGATAGTTCCAGCTGGCCGAGTCGAAGAGCTGAGTCCTCCCATACTTGTAATCGCCCGTGTAGACGATGTTGTGCACGCCCTCCCCTATGTGGAGGTGCACCGTGGCCGAGCCGAGGATGTGCCCGGCGTTGTTGAAGACCAGCTTGATGTCCGGGCTGACGTCGGTCACCGTGCCATACTGCAGCGTCACCGTGTGCTGTATCATGTCACGGATGTCCTTCTGGTCGTAAAGTATCCTGCCTCCCTCGATCTGTGCGATCTTGATGTAGTCGCTCTGCAGCAGCGTCATCAGGGGCAGCGTCGGCTCGGTGCAGTACACCGGACCCTCGTACCCGAACTTGAAGAGCGCCGGCAGGAACCCCATGTGGTCGAGGTGCGCGTGGCTGATTATCACGGCGTCGATGTCGTTGAGCTCGACGTCCGCCCAGTCGAGCCTCGGGTATGCGTCCCAGTTGTTCTTCGAGCCGGGATGGATTCCCGCGTCGAGGATGACCTTGCTCTCCGAAGTCTCGACGAGGATGCACGACCTTCCGACCTCCTGTCCTGCACCCAAGACCTTGACCGTGATCTGTTCGGCGGTCGTGAACCTCGGCCTGAATATCGTCTCCCCCAGCGAGCGGTAGAACTTCTCCCTCTCATCCGCACCCGTCTTCAGCGCATAGTAGATGCTCTGGATCGCACTCGACGCGATGTGGGGCGCCTTCCTAACCTTGACCTTCCACCCAGTCTGTTCCATTAACCCCGCCATGTCAAAGCCATTCTCGGCCGCGAGCACTTTCGGGTTGTTCGCCTCGACAGTGATTTCACCTATCGCGTCGTCGAAGAAGTAGTTGGTGGCGCCGGCCTCCGCGGGGAGGACCTTGTCGAGTATCGTCCTGACGTCCTGTTCGGGTCTCCTGATCGACTTCTCGGTCCTGGTGACCACCCTCTTCTTGACCGTGTTGACTATCTCGGATATGATGTAGTTGTTCTGCTGCAGATAGCGCGGGTTCTTGGTGTAGAGGGCTATGCGGGGGCCTTCGTACTCGATCCTGGTGATCTGAGCCTCCGCTGGGATACTTTTCAGTATCGTACCCATCAGACTGACTTGACTTGCCTTTT